>NZ_DDAH01000055.1:0-6719 GCF_002333245.1 Acinetobacter sp. UBA2063 | reverse complement strand
ACACTCAAAATGAACAACTAGCCGACATTCTTACAGGCATCGATGCAAATCGATCAGTTTCTATTTCATATTGTTCGTATCCAATCTACCGTTTGCAGCAAAGCTATCAGGGTACAGTACAACAACTATCAAATGATTTAGCAAAAGAAATCCATGTCATTGATGATGATCGAGAAAGATTTGGTAGCTGTAAAGCGCCGAAACCTGCAACAGTGACGGCGATATTTGCATATTTACAACATCAGATTATTCAAGCTAAACACCATGGGCAAATGCTTGAGATGTTCAATCATTACAATGTCTGGCTGTGGCATATTTTATTATTGTTCAGTGCTGCTCGACCTGTCAGCGAGTTCCCGGGTTTCTTAAAAAATTTCGATTTAAAACAACAGTGGCTTTGGATTTCTGATAAAGAAATTCACTCAAGAACGGATGATGGGCGTTTAATCCCATTATGTGATTTTGTTGTGAAGGAAATCCGCTTATTCATTACCTACTTAAATGAATTTAAACAACTACACCCAGAGCATCAACCGTATATTCAAGAAATTTTAAGCAGTAAAAGACCCCTTCTCAGTGTCTATCAACATGGTCAATGGCAAGCCCTCAGCCCTCATTTAGTCAACAGTTTCACTCGTATTATGCAACTTGATCATGCCAATTGGCTTAGGCACACAGCTCGTGCATATCTCACCGAAAAAGCAGATGAAAACTTCATTCTGGCTTTGTTTGGGCATGAGCAAAACCAACAAGAAATGGGGCAAAAATTCTCAAGTCTTTCGCTTCAACAATATAAAGAACTCGCCAACTGCCTCAACGATATGCAGCACGCTTACCAAATTGATGGGATGTATGAACATGCTTAAACAAAAACATTATGCACATGAGCGCCGTGCTAAAGATAGAAATAAAAAACAAATGAAAGAGCGCTTACATATTCAATTGATTATTGAGGAGTTTCTCTCCCAAGAAAAATTACAACAGGCACAACAATCACAAAATTTCCCAGATCTCTATAACCAAGTGATTCAGCACTTAGAGCAACAAAAAGTAAGCTTTTCTTTAAAAAAGAGCTTTTATCAGCACTTCCGCAAACACATCATTCAATACAATCGCACCAATGATGCAGACTTACCACTGCCTACGCAGCACCTCGCCTCTATTCAACGAGCCTCTTTACTCTTTAATGAATCTTGGTTAGAGAATTCGAAATATCTCACATATTTAAAAGAGCGACTCTGGCGTTATTGGCATACTGTAGAATATTTTTCGGATGATGAAATTGTTGGCAATCTTCTTATAAGTGCAATCCTGTACGGCGGACTTTCACATCATTCAAGCTTGAATGCTTTACTTGAACATCTCAAATCTGATGAAGCAATCTACCATCTTCAGACCTTACAACTTCCGCTTCTATTCTTAGAACCTCAATCGCCGCAATATGGTGATTTATATGATCCTAAACAAACCTTAAGGAAATCTCGAAATTTTGTACCAGATCGGCTAACACAGCTCTGGATTACTCGATTTAAGACACAATTAATAGATATCCAACACGATTGTTACACTTATATCCGTTACGTTTTTAATGCCTTAGAGCTTTCTTTTAACCAGAAGAAATTTAATCAGCTTTTACAAACCTCCAGTCATTCATTTATGCAACTAGACAAGGTCAAATTAAGCCCTGCGCTTGCACAGTGTTTAACTGAAGAAATAGAAAGCTGTGGCTTAAGTCCAAGTGCTTTTAAACGCTATCTCTCACCTCAGCTAATACTTGACCACTCCGATCAAACTGAAGCACCACAGCCCCAAAATATCAACAACAGAGTAAAAGAGGAAAAATTACACACTGAAGATCCTCTTGAGGCACTTACTGCTTTGCATAAACAAATTTTGACGTTCTTTAAAAATAGGCATAAGACTACCTCGGATCTATGTAACCTGCTGCACAGCCAACATGCCTATCTTCCAGAAAATGCGAAACGGCTTGGGCTTTGGCTATTTAGCTTATTTCGTCCGACTACAGAAGATATTAAGCAAATCACAGAGCTTTATCAGCTCGATCAAAACAAGTACTTACTCTATATCAATCATCAGCAGAAGATTCGTCATTCTTCAATCTATAGTTATTACACCAAACTTGCCGAGTCATGGTTATTACATAGCACCGATTTTATAGAAGAATGCAATCTCAATGATCACCTAGAAGTGATCTACAAGCGTATGTTAAACGGCGTCGGTAAATCTAAATCACAAAAATTTGATCTCTTAAAACGTTTTCATCACTTTCAGCGTGTCATATTTGATGCTGATGTGTTCCCAATGCAGAATGAAAGGTTTCATTTAAGCTCACCGAAAGCCGAAATCATCTCTGCAAAAATATTCCAACAGATGCTTGCGCGACTTGAATACTATAAAAGCCCAAGCTATACAGCCCATGATTTAGAAATGCTCAGTATCGTATATACGATAGCGTTTCGTACGGGCATGCGGATTAATGAAATACTCGGCATGCGAATCAAGGATGTTGAAGGTATTCAAGCCAGTTCAATTTGGATACGTCCATATCGTGCAAAGCATCAACAACATTTACTTAAAACAGATAGTGCTGAACGCAATCTCAACGTTCAAATTCTACTAACTCAAGAGGAGCATCTTAAATTTCAACATTACTGTCAAGTACGGCGCCGTGCTTATAGGCCCAGTCAATACTTGTTCACGATGTGGAACAGTACTGAACGCCTTAAACCTAATATGGTGACACTTCCTTTTCAACGCATCCTAGATGCAATATTGCCTGGTCATCGTTATTCTTTTCATTCTTTACGGCATACTGCAGCGAATAACCTCGCTATAATTTTGACTATGGACTACGAGTTTGTAGTTGCATTCACGGACTATTCAAACGATCATTACAACCTCATCAGAAGTCATCTATTACGCTCTAAAGCACCACAAGACAGCTGGTATTTAATTGCGCACCTGCTCGGTCATATTGAACCAAACGAGACCTTCCGAAGCTATATCCATCTCAGCTATGTGATGGCAGGTTTTCAATTACGTCAATTTGATCTGATGCTTTCCACCCAAATTATTCAAAAAATCTGTCCAACTTTAATAACGCCGTTGAAACATGCTCAAGAGATCCACCTCAGCAGTTTTGACACTCAAATGCTTCAAGCGACTCATGTAATACCATTAGGCATAGATAAACAATCAAGTATGCCAATCAATAAAAAAGAAATTCAGCAAAAACCTACTGATGATTGCATCTATGGTACTGCTCGATCAGAATATCCGTCTGCACTGATCATAAAAATACTCAATGCATTAGATCAATCTTATACACCTGAGCTTCTGTCTCAAAAGTATGACTTTCCAATTAAGACACTCATGCTGTGGCAACAAAATATACTTAAGCTCAAACAACTCAAAAATCGCAAGAACCGACCTCGCTTCATTATTGATGCTGATAAATCACAACGCATACTTCCACATATTGAAACCAAGGAAGAAAAAATAGTCTTAGAGTATTTTTTTAAACAGCTTAATAAATTGAAAAGTGATGATGCAAACATCTTAAATGCACTACATATTTTTGAAATGAAAGCCAACATTTCACATGCTGGATTAATCTTTAATAGTGCTGATATAAGGCTAGCAAATCGATTTTTGACAGGAATTTATTCTTTATTTCCAGAAAAATATTGGCAGATTGCTATATCTTCTGAAATCTCTGAGGAAAAGCTCATGGAACGACTGCAGTTTAAATTTCTATCTTGCAGCATGAACAGCAGTCTAAATAATTCTTTTAAGTTTGAGCTAGTATCCCAAAACAATGGAAAGGCACTAACCGTCTTACGCTATTGCATGTTGGTTTTACTGATCCTGTGTACGCCGTCGCAACCTAGATCATAGCTGATCTGGCTGATAACCTGAAAACTCATAAAAGTCATGCAACAATTGAGCATAGTGAATAGCCACCGATTTTGTAGACACCTTTTAGTTAGATAAAATGGCTAATTAACGAGGTGCTTATGAGCAGTAAACGATATACTCCAGAATTTAAAATTGAAGCAGTAAAACAGGTCACAGAGAAAGGTCATAGTGTTGCTGATGTCGCAGCGCGTTTAGGTACGACTACACATAGTTTGTATGCCTGGATTAAACGTTATGATCCACAGCAGCCCAAGACGATAGAATCTAATGATCCAAGTGCAGAATTAGCGAAATTAAAAAAAGAGCTGCAAAGGGTCACTGAAGAAAGGGACATATTAAAAAAGGCCGCGGTGTACTTCGCAAGCCAGTCCAAATGAGGTACGCCTTTATTCAGGACAATCAGCACATATGGCCTGTTCGTCGTTTATGTTCAACGTTAGATGTTCACCACAGTGGTTATTACGCATGGTTAAAGCAACCCACCAGTAAAACTGCAAGGAAACGGCAACAGCTTTCAGGCCTGATTAAACAATTCTGGCTGGAATCTGGCGGAGTCTATGGCTATCGTAAGATTCACTGTGATTTGAAAGATGTTGGCGAAAGTTGTGGGATCAATCGAGTACATCGACTGATGAAAGCAGATGGTCTTAAATCACAGCGTGGTTATCGTAAGCCTAGAGCTTACGCTGGTACTCCGGCTGTCATTGCCGCAAATAGCTTAAATCGACAGTTTAATCCAACTCAGCCGAACCAATTATGGGTGACGGACATTACCTATATCCGTACACATGAAGGGTGGCTATATCTTGCGGTGGTGATTGACCTGTTTTCACGTCTTGTTGTTGGCTGGTCTATGAAATCCAGAATCACGACAGATTTGGTTTTAGATGCGTTATTGATGGCTTTGTGGCGAAGAAATCCAAAGAACAAAGTCCTAATCCATTCTCTTGCGAAGCAATGCTTCTCAGGCAGCCAATATACTAGCCATGAATGGCAGACATTTCTCAAGCATCATAATTTTGAAAGTAGTATGAGTCGTAGAGGCAATTGCCATGATAACGCTGTTGCAGAAAGCTTCTTCCAGCTATTAAAGCGGGAACGAATTAAAAAGAAAATCTACGCAACTAGAACTGAAGCAAGATCAGATATCTTTGAATATATTGAGATGTTCTATAATTCAAAACGCAGACATGGTTCCAATGGTCAGCGTTCTCCATTAGATTATGAAAAGGCCCATCAAAAGATGGTTATGTGTGTCTAGAATTTTGGTGGCTATTCACTGTGATGATATGTGCTGCTTCCCACAAATGGGTTTCTAAGTCTTTTAAATCAAGGAGAGTCATAAATTTACTACATTCAATTTATATAAATATGGATAAATTACTTTTGTAAAGACAAGATAAATTTCTGAATCATTTCTCTTTCTAACTCAGATAACTCTTGAATAGATTTTAAAATGGGATCTGTGCCTGAATTTGAGTATTGATCAGTACGTCCAAGCAAGTAATCACTCGAGATATTTAGTGCTATCAACAACTTATATAAGTTTTCCAATGATGGTTTTCTAGAACCAGCTTCGATATGTGAAATCGATGTAGATGGGATTCCAGATTTATCAGCAAGTTCTTGCTGAGTCATTTTTCTTTGGGCTCTTATTTCTTTAAGTCTTTCACAAAAGAGCTTAGAGTCCATTTCAATCAACATAAGGCACCATAAATCCCCAATAAAAAATTGACCATATGGATAAGTTAGCTTGTATACATTGACAGTATTTTATTGTCGAATTCGACAAAAAGATATCTTTTAAAGAAAATTTTATTAATAATTATCACTGATTTGTACTAAGACAAACCTAACCGTTATGAAATCAAAATAATTAGAGATATATGAAAAATAAAATCGTATATCCCTTTTCAAAAAAGCTAATCATTAATCTTGAATCAAGATCATTTTCCTTCAGCTTATAGTAGACCTCTTGCGTTAGTCAAAATTTGAGCAGGCACGACATTGGATTTATAAAGTATTGCATAAAGTTCAAATAATTAAAAAACCTACTTTCGCAAGAAGTCTAGTCATTCAAACTATTTAAAATAATAGCCGAGTGTATCGTCCTTTGAATCACCCCACCCCGTCCATATCTGATTCAGTTTTACGTAATGCTGATTAACGCTTTGGACTTTATATAAATAGCTACGTGGTGGAGAAATGTTATTTATCCGTACTTTCTCAATCAGAATGAAGGTCTTGTCATCTAACCATCTTACTCTCAACGATAATGGGTCTTGGCATTGCCCCATTTCAGCATACATTGCAGCATCTTTACCATTCTTGGAAAATGACAAGCCTGCACATTCTACATCAGGTAAATCTAAGACTAGTCGTTTTCCAACTAAGCTTTCTTTTGCGCCTGCACAAGCCAGCGTAGAAAGACTTAAACATAATCCTGCAAATATTATTTTTTTCATTTGATATGACCCTTTATTTATTTGGAGGTTAAAACACATTGTCAATAAAACCACACTGTAAGATGTACTGTGGGGAATTAACTGAACTGTCATAAAGGCTGATAAAAGCAATCATGTTATTCAGATCAGAGGTATAAGGTTTACTCGTGACGAGAAGTTTTTTAATCATCAATGTCATTTTATTGTTGTCCTTATTTTCTATTACCGATTATTCACATTAAACCAGTAGGAATATTCTTTAGGCTGACCATTCACCAGAACATTACTAAGTTTGACATCGTAGATCACGTTCAATTTCAAATCGTCAAAGCTAAA
>NZ_DDAH01000111.1:0-7613 GCF_002333245.1 Acinetobacter sp. UBA2063 | reverse complement strand
TTTGTCGTGTACAGAGAAATTTTTGCATAAAAAATGCTTCATTCTTGAAGCATTTTTTATATCTGCAATCTAGTTAACATGAGTTCGATATAAAATTCTGAATAAAATATGATACTCGGAAACGTCATCCGCAACTGTTTGAGACAGGACTTTATTAGTAAAGTGCTGTTTCTGCGATTTATTAAACTAATTGGTGGTAGTCAACGAGTTTTGCGCATGACAATGGTTTTGCCTACTTTTGCCGAAACAAAAGTAGGTCGTCGAAGACATATACTGAAATTGGATGAGAACTCGGCAAGACTCCGCCAAGATAATTTTTTAGCAACAAGTTAGATAAATATTTAAATCGAACTCAAGTTAGTTATTTCAATTCATTCACCAAATCAGGATAAATCAGACCATCCACATCAACGGCGGTTTTATAGATGCCATTGTTTACATTAAACTGATTTACATGATAAGAGGACCCATAGACCGAATCAAAACTATCATTTTTTACAAAGGCTTTTTTATTGCCTGCCAAATCAAGTAAATGAGTGCCACCCACAAATTGTTCATACTGGGTAGGATCGACCCCGACTCGATTGGACATAATCTTGACCGCATCGGCATGTGTAGCAGGATCATTAATATATTTAACCGTTTTATCCCAGACCTGAATCAGCTTTTTCCATTCCTCTTTATGGGCGGATAAGTGGCTCATATTAACAGATACCCCATCATATATCAGACCTGGCTTATCTTTGGAACTATAGATAATTTTTGAACCTGCTACAGATTTTAAGGCCTGATTTGCCACAGGTTGCCACACGGCGATAGCAGATACTTCTGGGCTGGCAAATACCTGTGGTAATTCATTGGTGACAGAATTGACCAGTTTAATATCGGTTAATGGGATTTTGGCATCGGTTAAAGCAGTCGAAAGAAGTAAATGATCCACCAACCCTTTTTCGGTTGCCACCGATTTACGTTTTAAATCCGTCACTGAGTTGATACCTGACTTAGCAATAATCACGTCATTGCCTGCGGAATAATCAGTGACCATGATCATCATGCCTTTGGTTCCACCTGATGCTGTGACAAGGTTGTCACCATTGGTGGTCAGTACCGCATCCAGTTGATTGGCAGCAAAGGCATTCAGTGAAGCCGAATAGTCAAACCATTTAAATTCAACATTGAGTCCTGCCTCTTTGAGCCAGCCTTTCTCAATCGCCACTTGCCAAGCCACGAAACCAGGCCAGTCGCTATAGCCAATGGTGATCGGTGTACCTGTTGCGGTATTTTTTGTATCTTCTTTCTGGCTGGCAGTCGGTACTTTAGCTGAATTATCACAACCCGCTACAGCAAAACTCAATAGAACAGAAAGAGATAAGGATGTCATTGCATGTTTCATTACAGAACCCCCGAATAGAATGCAATCAATATATGGATGATGATTTAGAACCTGAACGTTAAAATTTCGTATTTCATCTTGCTGTGTGTATTTCTCCCTAATCATTCTGCTGGAGCGGTGGCATCACGGCATCCATCAGTTCCAGATGCCCCTTGATGACACCTTTCAGTGCAATAAATTGCTGGCTGATCTGTTTTAGATCATTGCTTTTGCCTTGAAGCAACATCACTTCCAGAATCTTTTCAGCATCAAGCTGTACACTCAGCGAGCTAATCACCTGTTCCAGATATTGATGTTGCAGATCACCAATCTGTATACGGATATTTGCCGTACGACGCTGGTATAACAGCGTCAGTGTCCCGACCATCACTGAATTATCTGAGCTATGCTGATCAATTAAGTGATGGTTGATCATGTCCACAATCGCCTGTGAACGGCTTTCATAGTGTTCTTCCACGATCTTCTGGTCTAAGGCTTCCACCGTATTTTCAGGAACAGTGATGCTGATCCGTGAAAGCTTGGGTTTACTGTTCATGCTAAACCTACTGTTTCTTGAGATTGCTGGGTTTTTGCTTGATATATAGACCTGCTCTTACCGTCATCAGATTGACTAAAAATAACTGGAGCGTTTTTAAGTACTGGTTCATGACTGGATGTTTTTTCATGGCAACCTCAGTATTACTAATTTTTTAATTCGTAATATTTAATGCAGTATCTGTGCCAGTTTTTAATAAAATTAATAAGAGTCTTTTAACCATATCTACTATTGTGGAGGCGGCATCCATGTCACCCTGCGCGATAGTAAATGACAGCAAAAATCTTCTTATAGAATGAGAAATTTTGAACATAAAAAAGCTCCATGTTTCAAGATGGAGCTTTTCTGCATCATTACAGCGAGTTTATGCAACAGGAGCTAAAGTAAACAATACCTGTCCTGTTTTAACCGTTTGCGCTTTATCAATCAGGATCTGATCGACCTGCATTTTTGCTGGCGCAACAATTGGGATTTCAATTTTCATGGCTTCAATCACAGCCAAAGTTTGCCCCTCTTCAATGACATCACCCACAGCACACTCAATTTTCCAGACTGAACCTGGCATGTGCGACTCCACCACCATACCCCCATTCGGTATGTTAATTTCTGAATCATCAACAATTATATCCAGAGCTTCAGAAACGTACTCCGCCAAGCCTGCTTCATGCCATCTTTGCCGTTCTGCTTCAAAATTGCTTTGCTGAACCTGTTTAAATGCCTGAATACTGTCCTGATTCTCCTGAAGAAAAGCATTGTATTCTTTGAGATTGAGCACACCCTCTTCAATTTTCAATTGCAAGCGACCTGCCTTAAAGTCTTCACGCATTGCCATCAATTCAGATTCAGACACCTCATAAAACTTGATCTGGTCAAAGAATCGAAGTAACCACGGCTTATGCTGCTCAAAATTCGGGTTTTGGCGATAACGACTCCATACTTGGGTTGTGCGTCCAACAAACTGATACCCCCCTGGCCCCTCCATGCCATAGACACACATATAGGCGCCACCAATACCCACGGCATTTTCAGGTGTCCATGTCCGTGCTGGATTATATTTGGTGGTGACCAAACGATGTCTTGGGTCTAACGGTGTGGCAACAGGCGCACCCAAATACACATCACCCAAACCCATCACCAGATAAGAGGTGCTATAAACAATATCTTTCACCGCCTGCTTGGATGACAAGCCATTGATACGACGGATAAATTCAATATTGTCAGGACACCATGGTGCATCAGGTCGTACCAATTGGATATATTTTTCGGTTGCCAATTGCGTTTGCGAATCTTCCCAAGCAAGGGGTAAATACACGGTTCGGGATGGCACCTGCATATTTTCAATATCAGGCAATTCAGCTTCTGCCACCTGTAATAAGCGCAATAAATCCAGTTGATCCAAAACTGAGGAATCAAAATGAATCTGGAGCGAACGTATACCCGGAGTTAAGTCAATAATGCCCTGAATATTCTGCGATTTGACCCATTGCATCAAGGCATGAATACGGAAACGCAGATTTAAGTCCAGTACCAGATCGCCATATTCTACCAATAGATATTGGTTACCTGCTGGGCGATAAGTCACGTTTGGCTTATCTGCACCTTGTTGCAAGGTTGCCAACACCGCATTTTTCAGGGTGATGGGTTCAGCGTGAATTGCTGCTGAGAAATTAACCTGAGCGGTATTTTTACTCTGCAACGCAGCCTGATAACGTTGTTCTAGTTGCTGTGCCTGCTGATAACTGACAGGAATAAATTGAACCTTGTTGCCTGCTTTCAGTTGACCGAGTTTCCATAATTCCGAATGGATCACCACCGCAGGACAAACAAAACCACCGAGACTTGGGCCATCTGGCCCCAGAATAATCGGCATGTCGCCTGTAAAATCAATCGCACCAATGGCATAGGCATTATCATGGATATTGGATGGATGTAAGCCAGCTTCGCCACCGTCAATTCGTGCCCATTCAGGTTTTGGCCCCACCAGACGAATCCCTGTACGGCTGGAGTTAAAATGAATTTCCCATTCCTGTGCAAAGAACATGGAAATATCCTGAGCAGTAAAGAAATCAGGCGCGCCATGTGGGCCATACATCACTGCAATTTGCCATGTCTGGGTAAAATCAGGAATTTGTGCGGGTTCTAATGTGGTGGTTTCTGTAGAGTGATAAGCAGAAATCGGCAACATATCACCAATCAACAGATTACGTCCTGCATATCCACCAAACTGTCCCAAAGTAAAGGTGGCTTGACTGCCCAAATAGTCAGGTAATTTTAGACCATTTTTAATGCCGATATAGCTGCGACATCCTGTGATAATGCGCCCGCATTTCAGCACTTGTCCCTTACGGATATTAATGGTTGTCCACATTGGCACATCGACACCATCCAGTGTTACCTGCATGTGACCGCCTGTTAAGGCAATTTGACTATCACAATGAAATTTCAGTGTTGGCCCTTGCAAGGTACATTCCAGAGCTGCGGTATTGAATGGATTGCCCAACAATTGGTTGGCAACATTCAGGCTTAAGGCATCCATTGCGCCTGATGGCGGCACACCGACATCCCAATAGCCCAAGCGCCCTGTGACATCCTGTACCGCCGTTTGAATGCCTGCCTGCAATACTTCAACTTTTTCAGTTTTCCATTCAAAGCTATTCAGAAAACGTGTGGTCTGTGTACCTGCATGAAACACATCACAACCCACAATATTCTGTAAATATTCCAGATTGGTTTCGATGCCTGCAATTTCCGTATTGCTTAGGCTATTTTGCATGGCTTGAATTGCCTGCTCCCGATCAACCGCCGTGACGATAATCTTGGCAATCATCGGATCATAAAATGAGGAAACGTTCGATCCTGTTTCTACCCATGTTTCCACTCGTGAATCTGCATCAAACTGAACACTGGTGAGCAATCCTGCGCTCGGCTGGAAATTTTTAATTGGATCTTCAGCATATAAACGCACCTGAATCGAATGTCCTTTTGGCTCAGAAAGTTCAGTTGGTGCAACCCAGTCACCACTGGCAAGCGTGACCATCCATTCAACCAGATCCAACCCAAACACTTGCTCAGTCACGCCATGCTCAACTTGCAGACGGGTATTGACCTCAAGGAAATAAAATTGCTGGGTATCGGTGTCCATCACAAATTCAACCGTGCCCGCAGAACGGTATTGCACCGATTGCATCAATTGAATGGCAACTTTTTGAATATATTCTCGTTGTTCAGCATTAAGATGTGGCGCAGGCGTTTCCTCAATCACTTTCTGGTTACGGCGTTGCACCGAGCAATCACGTTCGCCCAAAGCAAGAACCTTGCCCTGACCATCGCCAAAAATCTGTACCTCGATATGGCGGGCATTTTGTACAAATTTTTCTAAATATAAGCCTGCATCTTTAAAGTTGGCTTGTGCCAAGTAAGAAACCGTTTGATAGGCTTCCTGCAATTCGGTTTCATTCCAGACTAGACGCATGCCGATACCGCCACCACCTGCGGTACTTTTCAGCATCACGGGATAACCAATACGGCTGGCTTCAGCAATTGCTTCCGCTTCATCCTTAAGCAGTTGACTCCCTGGCAATAATGGCACGTTGTTTTCAATCGCCAATTCACGGGCAGTATGCTTTAAGCCAAAATCCCGCATTTGTTGCGAAGTTGGGCCAATAAACACAATGCCCTGTTGCTCGCATAAATCACAAAAAGTGGCATTTTCTGAGAGGAAACCATAACCAGGGTGAATCGCCTGTGCGCCTGTTTGCTTGGCAACCTCAAGAATTTTATCAATATTTAAATAGCTTTGCTGTGCCGCAGAATCGCCAATAAACACCGCTTCATCGGCCAGTGTGACATGCAAGGAATCCCGATCCGCTTCGGAATACACTGCAACCGATTGAATGCCTAATTTTTTCAGGGTACGAATAATACGACAGGCAATTGCGCCACGATTGGCAATCAGAACTTTATTAAACATGGCTCAACTCCTCCGCTTCAAGAACAATCAGTTGAATAGGCGTTGGGTTATAGGCATTACATGGATTATTCAGTTGCGGACAATTGGAAATTAATACAATTAAATCCATTTCCGCCCGAATCTCGACATATTTTCCTGCTGCGGAAACCCCATCATCAAACATTAAATGCCCTGCTGGCGTCACAGGCACATTCATAAAGAAATTAATATTGGGTCCTAAATGGCGCACATTCAGTTGATGTTTATGGGCAAGCGGATGCTTGGCAAGCGCATACATAAAATTATTACGGCAACTGTGCATTGGATATTTATCATGGGCATAACGCACAGTATTGCTTTCACAGGAACACGCACCGCCCAAAGTATCGTGTCGTCCGCAATTATCCTCAACAATGGTGGCAATAGGACGGGCAAAATTACTATACAAAGTCGTCCCTTGCTCCAGATAAATTTGCTGGTTTTGGGTCAGAGTATCGGTTGCGCTATAACGTTCATCAGGATTTTCTGCACTGATAAACAAGGTATCCACCGCCTGATTGCCCTCTAAATCAACGATACGAAACAGTTGTCCTTTTTTGACTTCGCACATCCATGCTTCGCCTGCTGGACACACTTCATCTAAAACCGTATTTTGAAATTGTAATGTGGTCATGATTTTTTCCTCAAAAATTAAACAGATAAAGCGTAATAGCGGGCATTGTTGGCAAAACCACGCTGATTTTGAGGACAGGAATCACGACACACATCGGATTCAGCTAAGGCATTAGCCTTGAATAAACGGAGTTGAACATCGGCAGGTTGATAGCTTTCAGAGGTATCCAGCGCATGTGGTGCAGCCGATAAAAATAGCAAACAATCCATTTCGAAACGTAACTCAATGCTTTGCTGGGTTTTATCTTCCTGAACATAGGACAATTTGCCTGCCTCATCAGGAATAACCTTAGAAAAGAGATTCACACAAGCGGTTAAATCAGCCTGTTTTAAACCAAACTTGGCAAACTCAACCAACAAGCCATTCAGGCCACTTTGATACATATCATTGCGGGCATCCTGAAAGCTTTGAATGCCAAATTGCTGTTGAATTTGTGCAGGCGTACTTGGGCTACAAAATACATCATTCCAGCCATGACCATCCTGAACAATCGATGCCATCACCCGCCCCAAATCAGAATACAGCACATGTCCCGTCGATAAAAATGCAGTGTGCTGTGCCTTTAAACTGTCAGGCATATTGAAGCGTTCCAGTTTATCTTCGGCATTGACACAATAGAGCGAAACATTGGCATTTGCACCCAGTGGCTCAAATTGCAACACTGCCCCACGCTGAATCCGACCCGACCAGTGATGGCCACCGAGTAATTTTTCTTGCCAAAGTATTTGATTATTATGATAAATAGATGGATGCATAACAAAACCTCTTAGGATGATTTGACCTCGTTATGGCAAAATGCCGATCCTCCCGGGCTTTTATCCCTCCGTGTAGTTCTGCCGAACCGTTCTCTCTCGGTCCAGTCATGTGCAAAACACATCGGAACCCTAGACAACTTTTGATCTATTTATCTAAAAGCAAAAGACATGCCATTTTAGTAATACTATTTTTAGGAAAAGTATTACTTAATATAAGTTCGATCTCTGTACACGACAAAAATAGATAACTCATTGAAATAATGTCACAATAATTGTTTTCTAACGACGAATACTATGACACATCTCAA
>NZ_DDAH01000050.1:3207-17488 GCF_002333245.1 Acinetobacter sp. UBA2063 | reverse complement strand
GGAGAGCCAAGATTCTAAAAACCCACTCATTTTGAGTGGGTTTTTTCTTGTGGGTAATTTAATCAGAATATGTTTGCATCGAATCAATTCATTTTTGTACTGATTGGCTGTATCAGCACAGCACTACTTCTCATCAGTTGCATACGTTCTTTTTTACCCAAGCGACAATTCTTTCCCCGCCCTGTTATTACAGCATTTGAATCACAAATGTTCCTGCGATTAAAACAGGCATTTCCCCATTACCATGTATTGGCGCAGGTTGCCTTTAGTGCGTTGATTACAAGCGAGCATTACAATATCCGCAGCAAATTCAACCTCAAGGTCACAGACTTCGTTATTTTAGATCAGGAAATGCGGGTTATTGCGGTGGTTGAACTTGATGATCCAAGCCATATTGGAAAGGAACTGGAAGACCAAAAACGTGACCGTATGCTGAAAGAGGCAGGCTATCGGGTACAACGTTATACGCAAATTCCATCCATTAAACAGTTACAGATGGATATTCGCTGATTTAATGATGCGTAACATTACTGCTCTGTTTTTGCAGCTTGCTCGGCCTTTTTCTGCTCTTCGAATTTCTTGGCAATTTCAGCATGTTGCTGGTCATATTTTTTCTTTGTTTCCGCATCACTCTTTGCAGCAAGAAATGCCATACCTACAATAAAAATTGGAATTGCCAAACCCAAACCCATCAACAACCAAGGTATCGACTTTTTTTCAACAGTTTTTTGACTCATGGATTATTCCAACTTAAGTTGCAAGCTTCAAGGAGTGCAACAATATAACAAAAAAGAGCCTCTATAAAGAGACTCTTTTTTTATAGTTGATTGGCTTATTGAGCTGGCATATAAAGTTTAACAAAGTCCCTTAACTGCCCAGTTTGTGTTGCATAAAGAATTGCACCTGTATGGGAACCATTCACCACAGGAGCACTTGCACTTGGTGCAATTGGCACTGGAATCATACTGACATTTGTACCTGCTTTTGACATTTTATCGTACAGATCATACGTCACAGTATAAGGTACATTGGTATCATAAACCCCTTGAACGATCAGAATTGGTTTATTCAGTTTTTTCGTTGTTGGCTGGCTATAGTCGTTGAGGAACTTCTTCACAACCTCATCTGTTTCAAACTCTTCCCGATTAATTCCTGGATAGTCTATAACTTTCTTGTCTGGATTCGCTGCTATAAAGGCTTGAATATCTTTGCTGTATTCATCCTGGATTTCATCCAGACATTCAGTTTTTGCCAAATCGGCAATGGTCTTGGCTTTGGCACTACCAAACATATTCTGGTAATTGAATGTTGGCTCATAAGCTGTAATTCCAACCCCAGCCAATGCGGCATAAGACAACAATGTCGCATAGGTTTCAATCGCAACAGGCTGTGACAAGCCATTGATTGCAGCAGGTGCAACATTCAGGATAATTTCGCCTAAGCTTGATGCTGGTGCACCAGCAACCGCACCTTTATAGCTTACATCTGCATTGGCATATTCAGCAACACCCAATGAAGCCTGTCCGCCTTGTGACTGGCCTACAGACATCCACGCGCCATTCAGTTTGGTGCCATAATGCTCTTTGGCTGCTTTCACTGCATAGATTGCAGATTTAGCCTCGCTCGGCAGGTTCAGGTAAGGATGTTCACCTTCTCCTCCTAAGCCCTCATAGTCAGGCGCCACGATTACATAACCCTGACCCAATAGCTCCTTGGCAATATAGTCATTGAATCGATCACCCAATCCTGCATTGCTTGGTGCACATTTATCAGCTCCACCCAATGTGCCATGCGTCCATACGATCACCCGATAACCATCTTTAGGTGGAGCAATCGTTGGAAAATAGACAAGCGCTGAGGTTTCAACAGTCTTACCCAAAACGTTTGGCATTTTATATTTAATGACTTTAACCGAACTCGCTTCAGCCACATCTTTCAAAGTGTCTGCTTCATTTACATACGCTGTTTCTGAAACATAAGATGATGGTGTAGAGGGTTGTGAATTATTATCACTACCGCCGCCGCCATTATTACATGCAGTTAAAAATAATGAAGCTGTTAACGTAGAAATTGCTAAAGTAATATTAGACCGTTTCATAAAATATCCTTTTAGTCCTTGTCTTTTTTATACATGACGCTACACGCCATTCTATTAATACATAAAAAAAGTGCCCTGCATAGGACACTTTTCTATTCATTCATTATTTCAGCTTATGAATTCTAAAAAAATTCCGATAAAAATAATCATTCCAACCCAACGATTGTGACGGAATGCCCAAAAACAGATTTGAGGGTTCCGATCTTTTGTTTTGAACGCCTGATAAATAAAATCTGCCGCAACCACAAGCAATGCAATCAGCCCAAAAGGAATTAGAATATTTTCCAGATAAAATGCCGTCCCAATCAATCCAAGACTAATTGCCTGTAACAAAGCAATAATCTGGATATCGTAACGGCCAAACAGAATGGCCGTCGATTTCACCCCAATTTTCAGGTCATATTCACGATCAGTAATCGCATATTGAGTATCATAGGCCACTGTCCACGCCAAATTGCCAAAATATAAAAACCAGCAGGTTAAATCAGGTGTTTGCCCTACTGCGGTATAGGCCATGGGAATTGACCATGAGAATGCAGCACCCAAAAATACCTGAGGTAAATGGGTATAGCGCTTCATAAAAGGATACATAAACGCCAAAAACAATGCACCAAATGACCAATAAAAAGTCTCTAAAGGCAAGAACAACAACAGACAGGCACTAGCCACAACCAATCCCAAAAATACAAAAACTGCCTCACGGGCACGAATAATCCCTGTGGCTAAAGGACGGGTTTTGGTGCGTTCTACATGAGCATCGACTTTACGGTCGGCAAAGTCATTAATGGCACAGCCTGCTGCACGCATAAAAATCACGCCCAGCGTCATTACCAGCAGGATTTTTAAATCAGGAATACCTTTAGATGCAATCCATAACGCCCACATGGTGGGCCAAAATACCAGTTCCGTACCAATCGGCTTATCAAAACGGCAGAGATAATAATAGGCTTGCAGACGTTGTCGCCATGTGGTGTGTTGCACTGTTTCCATGCTGATTCCTTAGAGTCAATGCTGACGAATAAACTGTTCAAACGCTGGCAGAAATGTTTCCTGCACAATAAATTTGCAGCCATGCCAAGTATAGCAACTTTGTCGTGTCCAGCCCTCTTCCAGATGAATCACACGTCTTTCGCAAGCTGGATTGGTTCTTTGAAATAAAAACCAGCCAATCGGCTTATTACCAATATGTTGAAACAAACGGGCTTTTTTTTGCAGACTTAGAATTGGAAATATACTTTTAGCTTTTACCCATGCCTGTTCTTCACAACCATATAAATTGGTTTCTCGTACCCATGCAAGGTGATGGTATGGCATCTTCATCCATCGACTATCCGCAAGCGTTAAACGTTGGTACTGTTCTTTGATGCGTTCAACATGAAACTCACCACCTGCCAAATCTGTCAGTTGTTGAGTGAGTGAACCTGAGGCATACAACCATTTTTTTAATTCAGCAGGAAGCTGTTGTTCCCTTGTTCTGTTTGGTCGTAAATTTCGCATGCTTGGCTCACTAAAAACATCGGGATTAGTTTACCTGAATTTTTTATTAAAAATGTATGAAATTCAAATTGAAACAGAAACATAAAAAAAGTCCGCCGAAGCGGACTTTTCTGATTTTGGATGTATTACAGGCTGTAGTACATATCAAATTCAACTGGGTGAGTCGTCGTATTAAGACGACGTACATCTTCAGTTTTAAGTTCGATGTAAGCATCTAACATTTCTTTAGTGAACACACCGCCTTTTAATAAGAACTCATGATCCGCTTTAAGAGCATCAATCGCCATTTCCAAGTTGTGAGCAACTGTTGGGATTTTTGCTTCTTCTTCAGGAGGAAGATCATACAAGTTCTTGTCAGCAGCTTCACCTGGATGGATCTTGTTTTGGATACCATCAAGACCAGCCATCAACAATGCCGCAAAACCTAAGTATGGGTTCATTAATGGATCTGGGAAACGTGCTTCGATACGCTTGCCTTTAGGGCTAGAAACGTAAGGAATACGGATAGAAGCAGAACGGTTACGTGCTGAGTAAGCAAGCATAATCGGAGCTTCGTAATGTGGAACTAAACGCTTGTACGAGTTTGTACCAGGGTTGGTAATTGCATTCAATGCACGCGCGTGTTTGATGATACCACCAATGAAGAACAATGCCATTTCTGATAAACCAGCATATTCATCACCAGCAAACAGGTTCTTGCCATCTTTAGAGATAGACATATGAACGTGCATACCAGAACCGTTATCACCTACCATTGGCTTAGGCATGAAAGTCGCTGTTTTGCCATATTGGTGCGCAACGTTCCAAACTGCATATTTGAATTGTTGAACTTCGTCCGCTTTACGAACTAATGTATTGAAGCTCACACCAATTTCTAATTGGCAAGAAGCAACTTCGTGGTGATGTACTTCTACACGACCAGGGCCCATGATGTCTTCGATACGTGCACACATTTCAGCACGCATGTCCTGATGAGAGTCAACTGGAGGAACTGGGAAGTAACCGCCTTTCACACGTGGACGGTGACCAGAGTTACCAGCTTCATAATCTTTACCAGTCGACCATGCAGCTTCTTCAGCGATCAATGTGTGGCGAGCGCCAGACATGTCGATATCCCACTTCACTTCGTCAAAAACGAAGAATTCTGGTTCTGGACCAAAGAATGCAGTATCACCGATACCAGTAGATTTTAAATATTCTTCAGCACGACGAGCAATCGAACGTGGGTCACGCTCGTAACCTTGGCCAGTAGATGGCTCGATTACGTCACAAGTTACAACAACTGTTGGCTCAGCAAAGAACGGGTCAAGAAAACCTGTTTCAGCATCTGGACGTAAGATCATGTCAGACGCTTCAATGCCTTTCCAACCAGCGATTGAAGAACCATCAAACATTTTACCGTCTTCAAAGGTATCTTCATCAATGGTGTCAGCTGGGTAAGTGACGTGCTGCTCTTTACCCTTAGTATCAGTAAAGCGAAAATCGACCCATTTTGCGCCACTTTCTTTGATGAGTTGAAGGACCTTGTTCGCCATGCTCATTTGCTCCAATGAAATTTTTGTGCACCTGTTAAGTGCGTGTTAGTTGTTGATGTATAATTAGCAATTACCATACCAACAATTTTAAAGCATACCTAAAACATTGAAATTCTTTGCAGAAAAAATGCTTTAAGCTCCATGTCCCATGTCTACTATAATGTTTGCTTTCACAAATGCACCATATTTATACATTTCCACCTCAGCTCGTCTCCAAAACAGACACAATGAACCAAAACAGTGCAAAACATATAACAAAGAACCAATCTAGTGCCAATTACGCCATCTTTGGATGGTATAAATTGGCTTTTTATATCATTCTTTTCAGTTTGATTCCAATCAATTCAATTCGACTTTCAATTCAGGTGTGCCATTTTTTACTAAACCCTTAAATTAAAAAAGTTTATTCTGCATTTTTCTGTCTTTTATTTACACGTTTTTATCCTCATCCAAATCATCATTACTCGAAATATTCAGCATTGCCCATTTGTTTTTTGCTATGATTATTTTCCTCTATCATGAGTGAATATTTTTATTCGTTATAGCGATTAAAAATAAGACAAGCTGATAGATTTATTTAAGATCACAACACAATAAAGTGTACATTTTTCAAAAGGTTAAAGTCATGCTTCTGATGATCGACAACTACGATTCTTTTACCTACAACATCGTTCAGTACTTTGGCGAGTTGAATCAGGAAGTAAAAGTTGTTCGTAATGATCAAGTCACATTAGAGGATATCGAACGATGGCAGCCTAAATATCTGGTGATTGGTCCTGGCCCATGTTCCCCAACTGAAGCAGGAATTTCCATTCCAGCCATCAATCATTTTGCAGGAAAAATTCCCTTGCTGGGCGTTTGTCTAGGGCATCAGGCGATTGGTCAGGCTTTTGGTGGCAATATTATCCGTGCCAAAACCGTGATGCATGGTCGTTTATCAGATATGCACCATAGCAATAAGGGTATTTTTAGCAATTTACCCTCGCCTTTTGCTGCGACACGTTACCATTCATTAGTGATTGAACAGGAAACACTGCCAGATTGTCTTGAAGTGACCTGCTGGACCAATCAGCCAGATGGCACGATTGAAGAAATTATGGGTGTAAAGCATAAAACACTTCCTGTTGAGGGGGTTCAGTTTCATCCAGAGTCCATCCTGAGCCAGCATGGACACCAGATTTTTAAGAATTTTTTAGAGATTTATGCATAAATGAACATTCAACAAGCATTGAATCATATTACCAAAAACATTCATTTGACCCAGCCGCAAATGGAAGATGTCATGCGTAGCATTATGCAGGGTGAAGCCACCGACGCCCAGATTGGCGCATTGATGATGGGCCTACGCATGAAAGGCGAAAGTATTGATGAAATCACGGCTGCGGCACGGATTATGCGTGAGTTTGCCATCAAGATCGATGTCAGCGATATTCCCCATTTGGTCGATATTGTAGGAACAGGTGGTGATGGCCAAAACCTGTTTAATGTCTCCACTGCCTCAAGTTTCGTGATTGCTGCTGCGGGTGCGACTATCGCAAAGCATGGCAATCGAGGTGTGTCCAGTAAATCTGGTTCATCAGATGTATTGGAACAGATGGGTATTCAGCTTGATCTGGATATGCAACAGACTGAACGTTGCATTCGTGAAATGGGTGTGGGTTTCCTGTTTGCACCGAATCATCACAAGGCCATGCGTTATGCTGTGGCACCACGTCGTGAACTGGGTATTCGTAGTATCTTTAATTTATTGGGTCCTTTAACCAATCCTGCTGGTGTCAATCGTTTTGTCATTGGCGTGTTTTCTGATGAACTGTGTCTTCCAATTGCTGAGGTTTTAAAACAGCTGGGAGCGGTACACGTCATGGTGGTGCATTCCAGAGACGGTCTGGATGAAATCAGTCTAGCGGCACCCACCACAGTGGCCGAACTCAAGGATGGTGAAATCACTGAATGGACGATTACTCCAGATGAAGTTGGAATTCCATCACAGACACTGACGGGTTTGGTTGTGAACAGTTCACAAGAAAGCTTGCAGTTGATTAAGGATGCTTTGGGCCGTAACAAATCAGAAATCGGTGAAAAAGCAGCCAACATGATTGCACTGAATGCAGGTGCAGGTATTTATGTGGCAGGCATGACCAAGACCTATAAACAAGCCGTTGCGCTGGCGCAGGATATTCTCTATGGCGGACAGGCCCTGGAAAAAATGAGTATTCTGGGTGAATTTACCAAAACATTGAAACAATATCAGGCAGACTAAGGATTTCTCATGATCAATATTCAAAATACCATTCTCGGTAAAATTGTTGACCGTAAACATGAGGAACTTGCCGCACGTTTAAAACAGCGTAGCCTGCATGATGTTGAACAATGGGCGAAAGAGGCAACACCCGTGCGTGGTTTTGCCCATGCCCTGCAACATAAACGTCCAGCCGTGATTGCTGAGATTAAAAAAGCATCACCATCTAAAGGCGTCATTCGTGCAGACTTTAATCCTGCGGAAATTGCACAGCAGTATGAACAAGCTGGAGCAGCATGTTTATCTGTTTTAACTGATGTGGATTTCTTTCAGGGTGCAGATGAAAATATTGCAATTGCACGTAACCATTGTGCCCTGCCCGCTTTACGCAAGGATTTTTTGATTGATCCTTATAATGTGGTTGAGGCACGAGCCTTACATGCAGACTGTATTTTATTGATTGTGGCATGCTTGTCTGATCAGCAGCTAGAAGAAATGTCGAAAACAGCATTTGAACATCAACTGGATGTATTAGTTGAGGTGCATGACGAAGACGAACTGGAACGTGCCTTACAGTTACCTGAGCAATGTATTCTCGGTGTCAATAACCGTAATTTAAAAACTTTTGATGTGGATTTAAATACATCATTACGTTTGAAAAAGTTACTACCTACTTCTCGTGTTTTGGTCACTGAAAGTGGAATTGCCACGCCTGCTAATGTTGAAATGATGCAAGCTCACGATATTCATACTTTCCTTGTTGGTGAAAGCTTTATGAAACAGCCTAAACCAGATGAAGCTTTTGCGGAGCTATTTGGGACTGTTAAACATATTTAATGGAAGCAAGGTTCATGTTTCATGCAACATGAACCTAGACCATTCTTAAAAAATTCTAAATTTGAATCATGAAAATAGCAAAAACACCTTATAAAGACGTAATATCTCAACTGAAAATTCTTGATAATTTCAAACCTTTTGAAATACAAATTATAGGAACTCCACCACTCGAAATTAATATAGAAAGTAGTGATATTGATTTTATTTGCCATTACACCGAAGCACAGTTAAATGATCTAAAGAAATGCTTGAGGAAGTACAAAAATTTGGACCAATGGGCTTTAAAGTTATGTTCAAAAAAACCCAAAGTATATATTTGTACTTTCTCATACCTAAACTGGGATGTTGAAATTTATTGTTCAACTCAACCTATTTCTGAGCAATATGGTTATAGACATTTTCAGGTTGAAAAAAGATTACTCAAACTGGCTAATACACATTTCAAACAACATATTTTAATGTTAAAACAAAAAGGTTTAAAAACTGAACCTGCATTTGCAATTGCTCTAAGTTTAAACGGCAATCCTTATATTGCCATGAGTGATCTATTTTTTGCTTCAGATCAAGAATTATTAACATTACTCAAAAATAGTAATTTTCTTAATTAAACCAATTCCAAGCAAAAATTTTAATTTCCAGAAGATTCGGACTATAATTTTACATCTCTCTCGTATCTTGCATATTTCCATAAAATTATGAGTAAACATGATTCATCGCTTTCTAAAGATCAGTTTAATTTACTGAAAGCCTTTAAAAAGCAAATTTCCAACCCTCAATCCAGCGCGGTTGCCAAACAGGCTGAGTCAAAAAAAACTCAGGTTGCTGTTGAAGAGCTGGAAGATACCGAGCTTTTTAAAAAAGCACTGGTCGGTGTAAAACCTATCGCCAATGATAATATTGCCAATACCAAAACCACCCGCAGCAAAAAGGTGGATGCGCAGACATTGGCAAAACGGGCCGCGGCTGAGGGTTCTGCCGAACAGGAACATACTGAGATTTCAGATACCCAGGCCATCCTGAATCCTGTTGCAAGCCAAGCTGCTTTAAGCTATCGCATCGCAACCTTGCAGCATAAAGTTTTTGAGGATTTAAAAGCAGGCAAAATGCGCTGGTTTGAGGCAGTGGATTTACATGGCTGTACCGTTGAGCAGGCACGGTCAGCCGTTTTGCAAATTATCCAGATTGCAAAAGATGAAAATCAGAATGTCATTAAAATTGTGCATGGCAAAGGTCCAGAAGCGATTTTAAAAACCTATGTCAATGGTTGGCTCAGACAACACCGTGATGTATTGGCTTTTGTCAGTGCACCTGAAAATCAGGGCGGTACAGGTGCAGTTTTGGTGCTGCTTAAACGTGCTGAAAAAAATCCAAAGTACAATCAGTAATCGGCAATTGGATCAAAACTCAATTTTTTAATCGTTTTCTGATACAATTGCCGTTTTGTTCAATCCACCTGAGTGAACATTGTTATGTCTATGCAGCAATCGTACGCAAATATCTTAACTGCCGTTGGTGAGGATTTAAATCGCCCAGGCCTAAAAGATACGCCAATGCGTGCGGCTAAAGCTTTTTCTTTTTTAACTTCTGGCTATAGCAAAACGCTTGAGGAAGTGACCAATAGTGCGGTTTTCCCATCCGATAACCATGAAATGGTATTGGTCAAAAATATCGAGTTCTATTCACTGTGTGAACACCATCTGCTGCCTTTCTATGGTCGTGTGCACATTGCTTATTTACCTGAAGGTCAGGTGCTCGGTTTATCCAAGTTTGCCCGTATTACGGAAATGTTTGCCCGTCGTTTACAGATTCAGGAAAACTTGACCCAGCAAATCGCAGAAGCTGTTGCTGAAGTGACTCAGGCACGTGGTGTTGCTGTAGTGATTGATTCAGCGCATATGTGCATGATGATGCGTGGTGTTGGCAAGCAGGAATCCACCACCCGTACTGTTTCGTTTATTGGTGATTTTAAGACGGACAAGGAAACTCGCCGTGAGTTTTTAAGTGCGGTTCCTGAAAGTTATTGATCTGAGTATTTACCATGTCATCCATTTATCTCGCTGGTCAGGGACAGCTTATTCAACATGAAGCTAGTGTTGATTACCCTCGCCCTGATCGATTGGTGAAAGGCAACCCACAACGCCTAACTTATAGCTTATATGAACATCCTCATATGAGTTGTGGAATTTGGCAATGTGAAGTGGGTGCATGGAATATTCAGTTTGCCGACAATAAACAGGAATTTTTTCAGGTGATTGAGGGCGCTGTGCGTATCCATGATGCACAAACCAATACGTTTATTGAAGTGGCTGCTGGAAATGCGGGTATTATTCCACCTGCATTTATTGGCACATTTGAAGTACTTGAAGCAGTTAAAAAGTATTATGTGATTGTAGATGTTTGATCTCATCATATTTAATACAATCGCCAAGTCCCATTTTGATCACGCTCACCCAGTATTTTTAAGACCAGAACCAAGCTTAACAATAACAGTAAATACCAGGAACCCAGTTTCCCCCAGCCAACCATATGCCATGCATCAACCTGACTGGGATAAAGCCAGATTTTATAGAAAGTACTGATATTTTCAGCAATCCAGATCAGGAATGCGAGTATCAGCAAAATCGGCAGCATCGGAACCTTGAAACGATGTTGGGCGAGTTGAAAATACAGTTTTGTTTTCCAGAAAATCACCACACTCCAGATAAATAATCCCATACGAATATCAGGAATAAAGAATTTGGTCATGAAATTTAAATAAGACAAAACTGCCAGGCACAACATATTGCCAAACTGGGGGAGATTTTCAAAAGACACCTGATACAGGCGGAGTGACCTTGCAAAAAAGCTGCCGACCGCAGAATACATAAAACCCGCAAATAATGGCACCGTAAGCAACTTAAAGATGGCAGGCTGAGGATATTGCCATGATGCAATTGCAGGATGCGTCAGAAAAATCTCCATCCCCATCGCCATAATATGGAATAAGGCAATGACCTTGGCTTCATCCCAGGATTCAAGTTTTAAATACAGCAGGCAAATCTGGATCATCAGCGCATAAAACAACAAATAGTCATAACGGTAAAAACCGTAATATTCCTGACTTCCCATCGGTGCAGTTACTGCAAAAGCAATTAAAAGCAGCAATCCAAATAAGGCAGCCGAAGCTGCCCTACTGATAAAATTTATTGGTAATACAATCAACTGCACAAAACTGATCCTAGCTGGTTTAGCCTTGAAATGCCTTATAAATATCAGCCTAGATATTTCGCGCTATATTCATGTACGGTATCCACAAAAATCTTGGGTTGGGCTGGATCGACCCATTGGGTAATACCATGCCCTAAATTAGCAATATAACCTGTTTTTTCACCATTGCTGTAGGCATCATCCAGCATGGCTTTGACCGATTTTTCAATGGATGCCGTCGAACCATAAAGCGTAGCTGGGTCAAGATTCCCCTGCAAGGCGGCTCGTTCTGCAACCACGTCTCTTGCAGTATAAAGTGGCGTTGTCCAGTCCAGTCCAAATGCATCTGCACCTGTTGTCAGCATGGCTTCCAGCCATTGTCCACCACCTTTGGTAAAGACAATAATCGGAATACGGTGGCCATCTTTTTCACGCTGAAGTCCAGCAATGATCTTGGTCATATAGTTCAATGAAAATTCAATATATTCCCGATGTGCCAGCGCGCCCCCCCAACTATCAAAAATCTGAATGGCCTGTGCGCCTGCATCAATCTGTGCATTGAGGTAATCAATCACTGAATCGGCTAAATGATCAAGTAAGGCATGTAACACTTCTGGCTGTGCATACATCATATTCTTGATAAAGCGGAATTCCTTGCTGGAACCGCCTTCCACCATATAAGTGGCTAAAGTCCATGGGCTTCCAGAAAAACCGATTAAAGGGACGTGTCCGCCTAAAGCAGATCGAATGGCTGAAACGGCATTCATAACATAGGCCAGGTCAGACTTGGCATTGATTTTCGGCAGGTTGGCGACATCCTGTTCCGTACGTACTGTTTTATGAAACTTTGGCCCTTCCCCCGCCTCAAAATACAATCCCAATCCCAGCGCATCAGGCACGGTTAAAATATCAGAAAATAGAATTGCGGCATCCAGTTCATAACGGCGTAAAGGCTGCAAAGTAACTTCACAGGCAAATTCTGTATTTTTACATAGAGATAGGAAATCCCCTGCCTGTGCGCGAGTTTCTCGATATTCTGGTAAATAACGCCCTGCCTGACGCATCATCCATACAGGTGTGGTGTCTACAGGTTCACGTAATAAAGCTCGTAAAAAACGATCATTTTTCAACGTTGTCATGACCAATCTCTAAATTCTTTCATGTGGAACGCATCATAACAAAGTTAGCCTGGAATTTATAATTTCAATTCCATACAAACATTACACCTTTAAACAAAAATTTCGCTTTGACACAAAACTGCTACTGCAAGCGTAATTATTTTCTGTAATACTTGTAATATGTTAGGGTCTGTCAACATTTCAGCCATGCCTTGCGTTATAGGCTAAAACGACATAAACAAGGCATGAAACGCAGGCAATGGTGACTCCCTTGTCAAGTTTCATAACGCAGTTTAGGGAATTTTTAGCCATAACCCTGCGGGACAGGGACATTTTTTGCCGCTACTGCGTTATGCCTTATTCATTTAGAATAGCTAAATTTCATAAGTCATGCCTTGTACCGTCTAAAAAATGTCTTCTGTCGCAAGTATGTGTGAAACGTTGACAGACCCTCAATCTCAATATGAATAATTCTTAAGGTTAAATTGCATGTTTGTTCGCTCATTACTCGCTGTGAGTTTAAGTTCTATTCTGATTAATGTTGCTTTAGCTGCACCAACAACTGAGCAACCTTTAAATCCCAAAAAAATTTCGACCTCAGTTGAAGATCCAATTGATCCTTTAGCAATTAATGTTGCGTCATCTTCAAGTGCGGTTGCGCAGGCAGCCTCAGAACCACAGGCGGCTTCTGAACCACAACCCAATAATGCCGCCTCAACCGTTTCCCAGAATCTGGAAAAAGCCCCAGATTCAGCAGCAACATCCAAGTCAGTGTCTACAAGCTGGAACCTAGACTCGCTTAATAATGCCGAGTGGTCTGAGAATATGCCAAAAGGCCAATCTCCTGCTTATGCACGTGCCCATGTCATGCTGAACAATGCACATGCGTCACCAGGTGCGATTGATGGTGCCAATGGTAAAAACACGCTGAAAGCGATTGCGTCATTCCAGCAAATGAATGGCATCACCCCAACAGGTGAACTCACCAAGGAAACATGGGATGCACTGGTTTCCAAGCAAACCAAACCAGCCTATGTTGAATACACCACAACCGATGCTGATTTTAAAGGTCCGTATGCAGACTCAATCCCATCAGATTATGCGCTGCAAGCTAAAATGAAAGGCCTTTACTACACACGCGTGACAGAAATGCTCGGTGAAAAGTTTCACATGGATGAAAAATTCCTGAGACAGTTAAACCCAAACGCAACATTCAAAAAACCAGGTGAAAAAATCGTTGTTGCCAATGTGCGTAACGACTTGCCTGAAGACATCCATTTAATCGTGGCACATAAAGGCGCAAAACAGCTTTATCTGTTTAATAGCCGTAACCAAATGATTGCTTCATTTCCTGCGACAATTGGCAGTGCTGACACGCCTTCTCCAACAGGTACCTATAAAGTGGTCGGTGTTGCGAAAAACCCATACTATAGCTACTCACCATCCAACTTTGTTCAGGGGAAAAACCTTAAGCCACTGACCTTGCCACCTGGTCCCAACGCACCTGTGGGCAATATCTGGATTGGTTTAAGTAAAAAATCATTTGGTATTCATGGTACGCCAAACCCATCATTAATTTCCAAGACCGCCTCACATGGTTGTATCCGTTTAACCAACTGGGATGCCAATGACTTGGGGAATAAAGTCCGTTCAGGTGTAACCGTAAAATTCCTTGAATAATTTCAGGGTTATTCCAAGTAAATTAAAACCGAATATTGTTTACTAATATTCGGTTTTTTTAATTGCCAAGTTTTATTCAACAATAGGCAAT
>NZ_DDAH01000050.1:0-3144 GCF_002333245.1 Acinetobacter sp. UBA2063 | reverse complement strand
TCAACAATAGGCAATGGTTGATAGTAAATTTGATTTCGCCCTAATTTCTTTGCTCGATATAATGCTTTATCCGCAGTTTGAATCAGAACATCCTGACTGATTTTAGGATTACCATTAAAAACGGTAATGCCCAAACTAATGGTGACATAATTAGAGACCAGTGATTTCTCATGTACAATCATTAATCGGTCAATGGCGCGGTAAATATTGGTTGCAACCGCATACGCACCTTGAGCAGAAGTTTCAGGCAACAGCACCACAAATTCCTCTCCCCCATAACGTGCAATAAAATCCATATGGCGAATCGAACTTTTTATGGTTTTTGCGACTTCAGAAATCACCTGATCCCCCATCTGATGACCATAAAAATCGTTGTAGTTTTTAAAATAATCAATATCGATAAACAGCACAGATAACGACGTGCTTTCCTTACATGCCAGGTTATAGTAATGGGTAAACATTTCCTCAAAAGTACGACGATTCGACACATTGGTCAGTTCATCATGCTGACTTAGATGGAGCAGTTCGGAGGCCTGTAAGCGTAGAATTTTCTCATCAATCTCAGATATTTTTGATTTTATAAAAATCCGTTGCTCTTTAGAATTCAGCATTACACTGATGGAAAAACCCAGGAGCAGGCTTCCAATAAAGTTCCGACCTATCATCAAAAGGTCATAGGGAATATTTAAAAAATAAAGAAAAAACAGGGTAACAATTGCCGCAAAAGAACCGATCCACAACATATGCAAGGGTTTGATACCACTCAGGATAAAGCCCAGCATGTATAAGAAAGCAACCAGCACCATTGCCTGGTTCTGCAACACCACATTGGAGACCCCGATCATCAGCGATGAAGTCAGTACAATGGTAAAAAAAACAATCGTACAAGCGGCTGGATAAAAGAAAGCTCTTAGGTTTCTAAAACGGGAAAAAGCCCAGAATAAAAACAGTGCGGCCCCCACAACAATTAAACTTAAAATGCTGTAAATAAAATCGAGAACAAAATGTGGACTTTCACGAAGAACAAAATAATTGGAGGGCAAGATCAACAGTACAAAAATGGTATAGGTAATCACACACTGACCAAAAAACTGAATGGCATTGACACGTGTTCGGTCAATATTGAATGCCCAAAACTCATCTTCCAACTTTTTAGGGAGCAAGGTCTGCCGGTTATTTGATTTAAAATGCTGAGCAACAAGCTGCTCTAGATCCTCTTTTGACCTCCGTAATTGATCAAGATCATACTGGTTATCCATCCTCAATACTCTTTTTATAATGCACTATTCTTATGCCGCATAAAAATAACACAAAATCGCATTTTGTCATGTGCTTTGGTTAACCACTTATCCATAATTGTAGTTACCATTTTCACACTATATGCATTATTATTTGTATTATTTTTAAGTTTGAAGTACGCCTTGAATACTCTTACACTTTTACAACCAGACGATTGGCACGCACATTTGCGTGATGGTTTAGCCCTAAAACGCACTGTACCTGATTTGGCAAAACAATTTGCACGCGCGATTTGTATGCCGAACCTTGTTCCACCAGTCAAAACTGTAGAAGAAGCTTTGGCATACCGCGATCGTATTCTTGCCCATGTGCCAGAGGGACTCCATTTCGATCCACGTATGGTGCTGTATTTTACTGATCATACCCCTCCAGACGAAGTTCGTAAAATTAAAGACTCTGAATTTGTGAATGCCATCAAGCTTTATCCTGCTGGTGCCACCACAAATTCGGATAATGGGGTTAGCGATATCCGCAAGGTATATGCGGTAATTGAACAGCTTGAAGAACATCAGGTGCCTTTATTGTTACATGGTGAAGTAACACACAACCATGTTGATATTTTTGACCGTGAAAAACGTTTCCTTGATGAAATACTCTCACCACTACTCAAACAGTTTCCAAAATTAAAGGTGGTATTGGAACACATCACCACCAGCGATGCAGCCAATTTTGTGCTTGAGCAGGATCGCAATGTTGCCGCGACCATCACTCCACAACATTTATTGTTTAACCGTAATGATATGTTGGTTGGTGGGGTCAAGCCACATTTTTACTGCCTGCCGATTTTAAAGCGTCAAACTCATCAAACCACATTACTGGAAGTTGCAACCAGCGGTAATCCAAAATTCTTCCTAGGGACAGACAGTGCACCTCATGCACAACATGCCAAGGAAAATGCCTGTGGTTGTGCAGGTTGCTATAGTGCACCGAATGCGATTGAATTGTATGCTCAGGCATTTGACCAAGTGGGTAAATTAGAGCGGCTAGAGGGTTTTGCTAGCATATTCGGTGCTGACTTCTATGGTTTGCCACGCAATACCTCTACCATCACGCTGGTCAAGGAAGAAAATACCGTAGCTGAATCATTTGACTATCTTGATGGTCAGAAAATTATTCCACTTCATGCAGGAAAAACACTGCAATGGAGAAAAGTGTGACACAAGCAGAAAGTAAAGCTCCTGTAATTGCTCAGCGTTTTCGTGGATTCCTACCTGTTGTTGTTGATGTGGAGACAGCAGGTTTTAATGCACAAACCGATGCACTTCTGGAAATCGCATGTATTCCAATTATCTATGATGAACAAGGGCAATTTATTCCTGGACCATCATTTCATGCCCATATCAATCCTTTTGAGGGAGCGAACCTTGACCGCCGTTCTTTAGATTTTATTGGGATTGATCCATTTAATCCAATGCGTGTGGCGATGGCGGAAGACGAACGTGGCGCATTGAAACGTATTTTCAAATCATTGAACGAGGTTCGTAAGGCACAGCATTGTACCCATGCGGTTTTGGTCGGACACAATGCCCATTTTGATTTAGGTTTCTTGCAGGCGGCAATTGCCCGTACTGGAACAAAGAACCAGAATCCTTTTCATAGCTTCTCTGTGTTTGATACCGTAACACTCAGTGCGGTCATGTTTGGCCAAACTGTGTTGGCGCGGGCGTGTATTCAGGCGGGAATTGAGTTTGATGGCAAGGAGGCACATTCCGCCCTATACGATACCCAGAAGACGGCTGAACTGTTTTGCTATATTTTGAACAAACTGTCTCCCCATCTTCTTGACACTTTGGTGACAGAACCCTAATATACCCCCACCTCAAGAAGTCCCTATCGTCTAGAGGC
>NZ_DDAH01000152.1:0-29926 GCF_002333245.1 Acinetobacter sp. UBA2063 | reverse complement strand
CCTGTTCGGAACCCAGCCCCTCACAAATCACGGTTTGGTCACTAAATACCACGATACGGCGTTTTTCTGTAGCGGAGTCATCGTTCAGCACGGCCAGCCACAACAAATATTCCAGCCAGACCTTAACAAAACGTTTGGCCCGCGCACTCGACGCTTCCAGACTAACCCAGTCCTGTACATTCTGTTTTGGCGTGACACAAACCATTTGTAGTTGTTTTGAGATACGCCAGACCCGTTGTGTGGTGAGTGTCGGGGCTGCCGCATACTGCTGTAAACGTTCAAGCAAGCGCTGTTGCTCTAAGCGGCTTTGCTGCCATGCACTGTGCTGTACCTTTCCAACAGGGAGTTGATCCTGCAAGATGCCAGCCGAGGTCTGCTCATCCTGCTGCTGTAGAAAATGGCGAATAGCATATTTCCCCAAACCATCCAGCAATAACGGTTCAGTTTGATCCACCAGTTCGGTTGCCGTTAAATTTTCCACCCCCAGGGTTTTTAAATACAAACGCGCGGGGAACGCCACATCCTGAATCCATTGCTGGCTATTTAGAATCAGCATCTCATCATGTTCAACAGGATAACGGGTATTCACCCATGCCTGCCGCTCTCCTTTGACCTGCTGAATCTGTGAAGCGACCTTAAACCATTGATCTTGGAAGCGCACAGGTCGATCCGAAACAAAGCCGAGTGGATCGAATGGTTGTAGACGATGTAAATGATACAGCGGATAAAGCTGTGGTGGGATTTGTAATGCCTCCAATCCAGCTAAATCCGCTTCTGATAAAGGAGGCCTATCTTCACTGCTAGTCGGTTTTACAATCAACGCCAAATGATCTCGAAAAGCCTGCAAAATAGTGGAGGGTTCACGCACCTCCCCATCATTGACATCAAAGCCATTATAAAACAGCCAGAGTTGCTCCTCCGCCAAAAGCACTGCATCCAGAAAGGCCCCCTGATCATCTTCCAGACGAGAACGGTCACCCAATTGCTGACGTAATGCATCCATTAAGTCAAAGGGAATATGCGCATCCCGATTGGGAAACTTGCCTGTATCCATATTAAGCAGCACAATCAGACGATAAGGAATCGGGCGAATCTGTCCAATCTGACTAAAGGTAATTTGCCCTGTTGGTTCAACCTGTGCTGACTGGCTTTGCAGCGTCCGTTGAATTTCCTCAATGATATACGGCAACGGCAGAGTAATCTGGCGCAAATGGGTTTCAGCATCATCATAATAACTCGCCAGAGTCAGCATACGCTCCTGCTTTTGCACAATCTCACGCACGGCCTTTAGGGCAACAATATCGGCTTGCTCAAACTCCTGAATATCATCCTTGAGCTTTTTCAGCCAGTCCTCAACAGGTGACTGCTGCCCCAACTCATGCGCAATCAGCCAATTGCGTCGGATAGATAAATCCTGATAAATCTGGATCAAGATTCCAATCAGCTCAAAATCATCTGGCTGCACCTGTGCATAGCTCAGTATATCCTGCACCAACACATGCGCTGGCACAGCAATTCCCAATGCCAGACGATCCAGCGCAAATTTAAAGCTATAACGATAGTCCTGATCGTTGGCACTCAGGCTCTGTTTTAAATGTTCAGCGTCCAGACCACGCTTAAAGCCTGCATCACTCAACAAGTCCAGCATCCGTTGTGCCTGGGTATAGTCCAGGCCATAACGCTGCTGTGTCGCAGACAGATTGAGCCAGTCGGCAAAATCATCATGGGCAAAGCGTCCCTGTGTAAGCTGCAAACGCCCCAGCACCGCACGCCATGCATTCAGGGCATCCAGTGAAGCCACGCCTGCAATCTTGACGGGCAGAAACACTTCATGCTCATTGGGAACAGCAGGGAATACACTACGAATCAAAGGCTCAAGCTCAGCCAGATTGGGTGCAAGCACCAGCACATCACTAGGACGGCGAGCAACGGAATCTGGCTGCGATAACCAATGGGTCAACTGCTCCTTGAGTACCTCAAGCTGACGCAAACTGGAATGGCAGACATGCAACTGAATCGACTCATCATTCGATGCAAGCTCATATTGCCCTGCCTGAGGTTCTGCCAGATAAAAAATATCGGACTGGACTTTACCCAGTAAGGTTTCTGGAAAATAATCAACAAAGAGATCTTCCCAAATTCCTTCTTCCCCTCCTGCAAGTTGTGACAATAAAGAGAAATGATCACGTGCCTGTTTGCCCAAACGTGTCAGTAAGGGATGTCGTGATTCACGACTTAAGGCATTAAATTCTAAATTAAATTGCTCAAAAAAGTTCTGGATTTCCGCATCACTCGCATTAGGATTTTTGGCAATAAAACGCTCCTTAACACCCAAATCATAACGCTGTTTCCACAGTGGATCGACACTGTCCGCCCAATATTCCTGCGAGGGGTTGTAGTGCAGGATCAACACATCCAGATACTGCCCCAGACGGCGCAGGAATTGCAGTTGGCTGGGTGGCAAGTCCAGCAGGGTAAACACAATCACCTGATCTGGCAGCTGTGCCAATGCACGCTGGCGGGTCTGTGGATTGTCCAGAACCCGCCAGAAATCGGCATCAATACTTTGCATCTCCACAAAGTCGGCATGAAAATAGTTTTGCCATAGCCAGCGTTGCCACGTTTCTAGTTGCTGGGTCTGGTTGAGGCTAAATGCAGACACCTGCTGGTCAGTTTGCGAAATTAGCCGCTCAATATCCAGCGGATGATCTTGCCCCCATGCCGACAGCCAGTTGCCCGAACAGCGGCAAACGCCCGTACATCCCCGTTGACAATCACCACGATAAAGCATGTAGTTGTTAAAAAGTTGCGAAACCTGTTCAGCCACCCAATACAACATGCCCTGTTTTTTAAGCTGTTTTTCTGTGCCCTGCTGCAACTGGTCGGCGCTGTCGTAAATCCGTTGCACAATTGAATACAGCGGATGTTCCAGCGCAAGGCTATTTTGCTCAGCCTGAATAAAGGGCTGGAGCGCCTGATAAATTCGCCATTTCAGGATCAGGCGTGGAATATTGGCCTTACGGACTTGTTCTTTATTCTCCAACACTTGTTGATAGGCATACCACTGGAAACCACGAATTCTTTGATGGAATTGATAGTTGGCCGTCATACCCTGCTGTTCAGCAATTTTCTGGGTCAGCCACTGCTCCTGGGCAGGACTCGGCACAATAAAATGCTGGGTTTTAAACACCTGAAACGGGGAGGCACTGGGTTGGGTAATGGATGCCATCACACCTTGCAATAACACATCAAGGCGTTGACTCTGAATAACATGAATACCCATCCGTTAATACAACCTCATCAATAAACGACTATTTTGATACATAAAAATAAGTAGATAATCATCACTATACAAGCTTGTGGAACTATGTCACGTTAAACACAGCATGAAATAAAAAATTTTTGAAATTCACCATTTAATGCGCTTGAATATACGACCAAGAGATAGACTTTAGGTATAACTTTATGAAAATTGAAAAAATTCCTGATTCAATTGACCCAGGCTTAAATCTGGAACAAATCCGTGATGAATGTCTGGCGCGTACCAAGAAGACCGCCTACTGCTCTGCTGGCGCGGCCATTGTCCCCATTCCATTTTTCGATGTGGTGGTTGATTTAGGCATGCTCACGCAGATCATTCCTGATATTAATGCACGTTTTGGCCTGGCACCTGAACATATTAGCGTTTATGACCCAGAGACCAAGAAAGTTCACTGGGATGAACTGCGTAAACGTGGCTTCGAGTTGTCAGGTTTTGTGGTGGCACGTACCGCAATGAAAAAAACATTTAATGGTTTTTTCACCAAGATTGCCACCAAACAGGTGACTAAATTCATTCCTCTGGGTGGGCAACTGGTGGCGGCCAGCCTTGGCTATTTTATGATGCGTAAAATCACCGAGGCACATATTCAGGACTGCTACACACTTGCAAAACGGATTCAGCAAAAAAGCCGTAGTACGATTGTAGCTTAAAACATGAACATGACTGATCAGCCGACTATCAGTGATTCAGTCATTTCATCGAGTGTGTTAAATCGGCACAATCTTCAGCCTGAGCTTGTGTCATCACTCTTTTGCCTTGAATAATGGTTATTCTTTCTGCTGTTAATTCTCCATTTTCCCATATACATGAAATACTTGTCTTGCCCTCATCAGAGGGATGAACACCATAAATCATATACAGATAAAAGCCGATAAAGAATATAAAGCTCAATAACAAAGCAAGTATTAAAATGAAAAATATCTTAAACAGGCTCTTCCACATCATTGCCTACCCATCAGCAGCATCTTATTCATCCGCTTTTAATTGTTTCAATATGGCTTTTAACACCTCAATCCGTGCCGTATTTTTATCATCCGTCGCAATCACATGCCATGGCGCATAGTCGGTGGAGGTACGCTCAAACATATCCGCAGCGGCTTCAAGGTAGTCATCCCATTTATCACGGTTACGCCAATCCTCCTCGGTAATCTTAAAGCGCTTATGTGGGGTTTGTTCACGCTCCTTGAAACGGACGGCCTGTTCGTCCTTGCTAATCGCCAGCCAGATTTTGACAATCACCGTCTGGCTATCCACAAGGTTCTGTTCAAAACGGTTAATCTCATCATAGGCACGTTGCCATTCAACCACTGTCGCAAAACCCTCAACACGTTCCACCAGCACACGCCCATACCAGGTCCGATCAAAAATCGTGATCTTGCCGCCATCATTCAATCGTGTCCAAAACCGCCATAAATAAGGACGGCGTAATTCATAACGTTCAGGTGCAGCAATACTATGGATTTCATATTCACGTGGATCTAATTTTTTAACAATTCTTTTTATCGCTCCCCCTTTACCTGCAGCATCCATACCTTCAAAAGCAACAATCACTTTTCGTTCGTTGTAACGTAATGCATCAGCTACTTTTTTGGTTAATTTGTTCAATTTTTCTTTGTAGTCATCTTTATCTAAGCTTTGTTTTGAAGGTTCTAATAGTGCTGTGGGAATCTGTGCTTGTTGCCATTTTTCCGTGACTTTAGTTTGATGGTCAGGAAGTTCCTGAAGCGTTTGCAAAACATATTGTGCAAAGCACTGGTCGCGGTACTTTTCATCCTCGCCATTAATGATAAACCAGTCATCGGTGAACCTGTGGCTGAGGTTCTGCAAGGTATCGTATTGTTTTTTATTGCGCCAATCTAAACCATGTAATTTATGCCAATGTTGTTCGGACGCATCAATTTGGTCTAAGCGTTTTTGTAAAGACTTCCATGACAGGTCGAACCAGACCTTAACCACATGCACATGGTTATGTTGCAAATCATGTTCAAACGCACGCATTTGCTCAACATAGCCATCAAACAACGCCTCATTTAATGGCTTGGACACATGCATTGCCGTTGCCAGCAAGTCACTGTACCAGTTGCCAAACATCACCACGATCTGACCTTCGGCAGGAATAAAACGCGTATAAGACTGCCAAAAAGTTTGATAGGTCGTTAATAACCGTGGTGCATCTGCTTTAACTCTTAAATAGCGTGGATCTAACCATTCACGTAATTGCTTAACCGCCTCACCTTTCCCTGCTAATTCAATCCCACTTACTAAAATCAGAACACTTTTTGCATTTTTTTTATCTTGGCTATCTTTTAAGGCATATTGTGCTTCAATCAAATCTAAAGACAACGCATCTTCATCACGTAATTCAAATTTTGGTTGTTGTATACTCATATTCGGCTCTAAATGGCTCATTATTAAGAATAAGTATAATGAAATCTATTTCACTGCATGCAAAACCCTTGTACAGTTTCTGTAGAACTCAATCCGTGTATCAACATAGTGACCGATTGTTGGACATTTAGGGTTTATGCTGTCATGGTTCTCAGTTATGATGCGCCCTATGATTTTCTGGTTTTATTTTATTTGAGTTCGAATATGTCAAAACTCGCTGCATTTGATCATCTTTTATTACAATACCAAACTCTGAATTACCACCAAAATACAGCACTTAAGCAACGTCTGCATGAAGTACAAGCGTGGATGAAAGCACGCATCGCAGAAACCCATAAAGAATTTTTTGCTCTGCCTGAAAATCAACTGATGGCACAGTATTTTCTCAATCGTTTGTATGGCGGTCCTGATTTTGAGGCAATTGCACAGCAAATCGAACGCCTGTTGAAATATGCACATAAAGCAGAGAGCTTACTCCCTGAAAATGCAATTAAAACAGGAACAAAATCGGTCAGTCTTGCTGTACTTGCCACTCAACTCGATGAACAAGTCGCAGAACAACTACTCAAAGATTATCCTTTGGAAACACCACTAACTGATGAAATCATGCGCCAGACCTTAGTCAAACTCGATCAAGGCGATGTACGTTATGAACAATTACAATTACTTGACGAGCTTGGTCTCACATTAGATAAGTATATGCGCTCTACGATGATGTATGCGGCTTTTAAAATGTGTAAAGGCATTGCAACCAAATATCAATTTGAACCTATGTACGATTTTATCCAAGAAGGTTTTGCTGCAATGAAGCCTATGAAGTCTGCTGCAACGTTTATCAAAACATTTACCGCAAAAGAACGCGAGATCATTGAGAAAGTCCATTCAGGGCATCCAGATCCTTTCCGCAGTTAAATGCTGGACTATTCCAATCCCTCTACCAAGAGGGATTTTTTTCATCTTCACATAAAAAATTAAAACACTTTTTGGAAAGTGACTTTCTGTATATTATTCATAACAATGATATGCTAGACCCTGTAAAAAAATACAAAATCTGTCATGATGCATGCTGATTCGTGCCGCTAGAGCGAAAGTTTAGGAGAAAACAATGTCTAACGAAAACCAACAGCCCACCCCAGAAGTTGAGCAAAACCCAGGTTCAGACAAAGTCAGTCCTTTCCTCAGCACACCGCTTCCGCAGGGAGCGCCACAGGGTCAACAGCAATCTTTACAACAGGATTTGACCTCAGCACCAACAGGTTCCGTACCGAAATACAACCTGCCGCGTGGTGCCAATACAGGTAATGTTGGCGCAACCACCCATTTTGGCTATCAAACTGTCAGCAGCGATGAAAAAGCACAGAAAGTGGCGGAAGTGTTCCATTCCGTCGCCAGCAAATACGACATCATGAATGACCTGATGTCATTCGGTATCCATCGTATTTGGAAACGTTTTGCGATTAATATGTCAGGTGTTCGCCGTGGACAGCATGTACTGGATATCGCGGGTGGTACAGGCGATCTGGCAAAAGTATTTAGCCGTGAAGTCGGTCCACAAGGTCATGTCGTACTCTCAGACATCAATGAATCCATGCTCAATGTTGGGCGTGACCGCCTGATTGATGCAGGCTGTACCAATGTGGATTTTGTGCTTGCCAATGCTGAAACATTAGAACCCTTTGCAGACAATAGTTTTGACCTCGTCACCATCAGTTTTGGTTTACGTAACGTGACCGATAAGGATGCAGCACTTGCAGCCATGTACCGTGTACTTAAGCCAGGTGGCCGCTTACTGATCCTCGAATTTTCCAAACCTGTGTTTGAGCCATTTTCAAAGCTCTACGATCTTTATTCATTCACTGCATTACCAATCATGGGCAAACTGGTTGCCAATGACTCTGAAAGTTATAAATATCTTGCAGAATCTATTCGTATGCATCCAGACCAACGTACCCTCAAAGGCATGATGGAAAATGCAGGCTTCCAAAGCTGTGACTACCACAACCTGACAGGTGGTATTGTTGCCGTTCACCGTGGATTCAAACTTTAAGGCTTAAGATATGTGGTCGATTCTAGCACTGGGTGCAGTCGAACGTATCATTCATCAGGTGATTGATCTGGATGCGATTACCCGTATTCAGCTCAATCAGTTACAAGGTCAATTGTTGCGGGTTGTGATTGATAGCCCACAACTCTCAGTTGATGTTTTTTTTGATGAAAATAAAGTTCGTCTAGAGCCCACCGTAACGGGACATAGTCAAAAGTCTTCTATTTTTGAACATGAGAAGCGATCAAGCTTCGCAAGGTTTGATCCTCAATACAAAATCACCGATGCAACCGCAACATTACAGGTTGAAAATGTTGTTGAGTTAATTAAATTATTGCTGAGTGATATGGATCAGATTGGTAATATTCCCCTACAAGGTGATTACCATCTATTACAAGATATTCAAAGAATTATGCAGCAAGCTGAGCCTGATCTCGCTGCGCATTTATCGCCCTGGATTGGCCCACAACTGGCACATGAGTTGGCTAAGATTCAACTTGCACCCAAACAACTCAAGCGTTCATTACAAAGTCATTTGTTCTTTATTGAAGATGCCCTAAAAGAAGATAGCGGCTTATTTGCCCCACGCTGGCAAATGGATGACCTGAATCGGGAGACCCGCCAGCTCAATCAGGAAGTAGACCGTCTGGAAGCCAGATTTCAGCAATTACAGGCCCAATTGAAACCCCTCCTAACCTCCCCTCAAAAAGGGGAGGAATTATTGAACCCCACACAAAACTAGGTAAGATTTTATATGATTCCGCATGTTAGACGGTTATTTGAACTTTGGCGTATTGCAGCACATTATCGCCTTGACACCTTGTTCCCTGCGGAAGAATTACCAGTTAAAGCCCGCCATGCCCTCAACATTATCAAAACCCATCCTGCGGCTTGGTCAAGCCGTGAAAAAAAGAATCCGCTTAAACTCAAGCAAGCACTGGAAGAGATGGGGCCTTTGGCAATTAAGCTGGGTCAACTCCTCTCTACCCGTCGCGACCTGATTCCACCAGAACTCTTATCGCAACTGGTGCTGTTACAAGACCGTGTAAAGCCCTATGACACCCAGTTGGCCAAACAGCGGATTCAAGAATCTCTCAAGGCCGATGTTGGCACCTTGTTTGCCCGTTTTGATGAACAGCCACTTGCCGCTGCCTCGATTGCACAGGTGCATACTGCCGCATTGCATGATGGTCGTGAGGTGGTGATAAAAGTCACCCGTCCTGATATTCACAACCAGATTCTTCGGGACTTTGAAATTCTGGCATGGCTGGGGAATTGGCTGGAAAACCGTCTGGAAGCTGCCCGTGCCCTGCACCTGTCCGAGATTATTCAGGACTACCGTCAGATCATTTTAAATGAGCTTGACCTGAGTCTAGAAGCGGACAATACCCGCCGAATGCGTCATTACTTTACAGGCTCCAGCATGATGTATGTACCTGAAGTCTATATGGACAGTAAAGACGTGATGGTGGCTGAACGCATCACGGGTGTGCCTATTTCAGATATCGCGACCTTTGATCGTTTGGGTATGGATCGTGCAGATTTGGCTGAAAAAGGTTTGACCATTTTCTTTACCCAAGTATTTCGAGACAACTTTTTCCATGCGGACATGCACCCTGGCAATGTCTTTGTTGAAACCATTAACCCAAGCAATCCACGCTTTATTGCGCTGGACTGTGCCATTATGGGTGAGCTGTCCAAGTCTGATCAAATGACCGTTGCACGAATGTTACTGGCCGTGATGAACAGCAACTTTATGCAGTTGATTCAGATTGTACATCAGGCAGGCTGGATTCCACCAGGAACCGATCAGGATGCACTGGCGCGTGAAATGCGCCGCACTGTTGGCCCGATGGTATCCAAGCCGATGGATCAACTGGATTTTGCAGGCATCCTGATTCAGGTGATGGATATTGCACGGCGTTTCCATCTGGAAATTCCACCACAACTCATGTTGCTTTTAAAAACGCTGGTTCATGTTGAGGGTCTGGGCACTGACCTTTACCCACAACTGGATATCTGGAAACTGGCAAAACCGATTCTCACTGAATGGGTCAAGGCCAATATGAATCCCGTGAAAAATTTCAAGGAAATTGGTCAGCAAATTCCTGATTTATTATTGGGCGCACAGGACTTACCGAGCCTGTTGATTGACAGTCTCAATGGCTTGAAGAATCAATCTGCCTGGCATGACAAACAGCTTAAAGAAATTCAGCAGATGCGTTTGCAAATGCAGCAGCAACAACGTCGTAGCTGGATATTTGGCAGCACCATGTTGATTTTGCTGACCATTGCCATTATTACCCCGTGGTTTGTCTCGATTGTCTTAATTGTATTGAGTAGCTTGTTGGCGCTGTGGCGTATTATGAAATAAGCTACACCTGCCTATAAACAAGGGACTTTTTAGCTTCAAGTGTGATGGGGTGTTATTGGCTTCTCATCATTGCCACTCAATCAATATAAAGATTCAATTAACAGCACTTTTATCGTTATGCTTTAAATGTTCATATCAAATCACCAATATTCTAATCTGTCTCAATTGAATAAATAATTTATACATCCCAATCCAGCTCATGACAACCAAATTTAGTATCTGATTTTATTAATAATATTATTTCTATCAACTCTAGTTTTAAACTGTTTCCAAGAAAACCCTATCCCCCGTTGTGTTGGATATCCAAACCACTTCTCCTGTTTCCAATGCCGCCTCATTTATTGGTAGGTTTTTGGTAGGTGGGAAAAAATTTTAAGCCTTGCATACTGAGCCTACAGTGATGAGATCACTGAATAACAAACAATGGAATATGGAAGAAGGAATCGCTCCATGGCTTTTAAAAATATTGCAGATCAAACTAACGGTTTTTACATCCCTTGTGTATCTCTCTTTGGACCAGGCTGTGCAAAAGAAATCGGTGCGAAAGCACAGAATCTTGGTGCAAAAAAAGCACTGATCGTAACTGATCAAGGCTTATTTAAATTTGGTGTCGCAGACACCATTGCACAATATTTAAAAGATGCAGGCGTAGACAGCCACATTTTTCCAGGCGCTGAACCAAATCCAACTGACATCAATGTGCATCATGGTGTAGAAGCCTATAACGACAATAGCTGTGATTTTATTGTCTCTTTAGGTGGTGGCTCATCACACGATTGTGCAAAAGGGATTGGACTCGTCACGGCTGGCGGTGGTCATATCCGTGACTATGAAGGTATTGATAAAAGTACAGTACCAATGACCCCACTTATTGCGATTAATACGACTGCGGGTACTGCATCAGAAATGACCCGTTTCTGTATTATTACCAATACCGATACCCACGTAAAAATGGCAATTGTTGACTGGCGCTGCACCCCACTGATTGCAATTGATGACCCTAAACTCATGGTTGCAAAGCCAGCAGGTTTAACCGCTGCAACGGGAATGGATGCACTTACACATGCAGTTGAAGCTTATGTATCGACTGCAGCAAACCCAATCACCGATGCCTGTGCAGAAAAAGCGATTACCATGATTAGTCAATGGTTACGTCCTGCTGTTGCCAATGGCGAAAATATTGAAGCACGTGATGCCATGAGTTATGCACAGTACTTGGCAGGTATGGCATTTAACAATGCATCTCTAGGTTATGTTCATGCGATGGCACATCAATTAGGTGGTTTCTATAATCTGCCGCATGGTGTATGTAATGCGGTACTGTTACCCCATGTCTGTGAATTCAACTTAATTGCCTGTCAGGATCGTTATGCAAAAATTGCAGAATTGATGGGTGTAAATACTGACGGATTTACTGAAACTGAAGCGGCTTTTGCAGCGATTGACGCCATTCGGGAATTATCATCCTCAATCGGTATCCCATCTGGTTTGAATGAACTCGGTGTGAAAACTGAAGACCTTGCAATTATGGCAGAGAATGCTCAAAAAGATGCATGTATGCTGACCAACCCACGTAAAGCGACCCATGCCCAGGTTGTGGAGATATTTAAAGCTGCACTCTAATCGTTCTGTTAAAAGTAAGTCACAGCCTCAGAGAACTGGCTTACTTTTTGTGGGAATAGCAAACTGGTGATATTCCCACTTTTTTATCCCTATAAAAACTGTGATCACAGTACACAACAATTGAATTAATACACTGATATATTTAATTTTTTAATAAAACTAAAATTAGAATTTCAAAGATAATTTTTCGCAGACTACTAAAAATGAGCTTTAAAACATATCTTTAAACTTATTCAAAGATAAATACGCAGGATGATCTGAAGGCAATAACTCCATCAGGCGTTCAACCGCATCTATTGCTTCGGGGAAATGAGCAACATGCTTCAATAACAAATCCGTTTCTGTGGTTTTAAAGATTGCATCACTTAACCGCGACTCCAGACAATCCCGCCATGCGCATAAAAAAGGGCTTTCCGTCTTAGCCAAAAATACCCCTTTGTATACCTGTAACGCAGAAGCCACATATCCAGAATCAAGCGCCTGTTCAGCTAAAAGAAAATCAGCCTCCACATCGGCCAATAAACGATAAGGCCGTGAACCTAGCATCCCACCCAGAATATCCCTGAGTTGTGACATTTCAGCTTTTAATGTGCCAATGCTGACTTTACGCTCACCATATAGGGCTTGATGTAATTTTTCTAAATTTAATCCATTTGGACAAAGCACCAAAATTGCCAAAATCTCAATTTGACGTGGTGTAAGAACCAATGACTTACCATTAAAGAAGATTTGTGGGGTTGAAAAAGCACGGATATATAAATGTTGTCTTTGCTGATCAATAAGTGCGGTTTGAATGATGGAGGCACAACGCTCTGCCGCCAAAACCCCTAAACTGTTGTGTTTTTTCCACGTGGTTGATAAATCGACCACACCCAATACCTGTTTGGAATAAGGGTCGATAATTGGAGCTGCATAACAGACCCAGTCATGGATGGACTCCATATAGTGTTCATTGGAAAATACACAACTGGATTGTTGGGTTTTTAGCGATAGAGCCAAAGCATTGGTTCCAACCACCTCCTCTGCCCATTGTCCACCTGCAATGAAATGTACCTTTTCAGCCGCACTTTGCATCTGCGTACTGCAAGCAGTCCAAATAATTGTACTCCCCACATCGCCAACCGCAATCACCATAGATGATTGTGCCGCAATATGACTGAGATCATTTGAACAAGCCTCTAATGCTAAATCTAAATTTGTTTTAACTTTCTGATGACGTGCCAATAAAGGTGCAGCCAAGCGCTCTTTTGGAATAGCACAAGATGCTGAGCGTTGCCAAGAACTGGCAATACTTTGTCCTAACATTTCAGCACTTTGCGGCGACAAACTATTGTGTCGCTTAAGTTGATCAATTGATGTTCGTTGTTGTAATAGGTCTCGTTTTGTAAACATTTGTACATCCCTCACGTCTGAGCATGGTTTCCAACCTTTCTCCAACCTTCCCAGTTATATCCTAATCAAATAGCGTACAAAAGTACCTTATACCAAAGCTATAGATGCTTAATAGATCAATTATAAGTAAAGGAATATATATATGCGTTATGTCGATCCTAATCAACCTGATTCAAAGGTTCAATTCAAAGCTCAATACGAGAACTTTATTGGCGGTCAATGGGTAGCACCTATTAAAGGAGAATATTTCGATAATGTCTCTCCTGTCGATGGCAAAGTATTTACAAAAATACCGCGTTCGTCAGCTGAAGATATCGAACTCGCATTAGATGCAGCACACAAAGCCAAAGCTGAGTGGAATAAAAGCTCTCCGACAGTGCGTTCAAATATCTTGCTCAAAATTGCTGATCGCATGGAAGCAAACCTTGAAATGCTTGCGGTTGCGGAAACTTGGGATAATGGCAAGCCAGTTCGTGAAACATTGGCAGCTGACATTCCACTGGCAATTGATCATTTCCGTTATTTTGCAGGTTGTATCCGTGCACAAGAAGGTGGCATTTCAGAAATCGATGAAGATACAATTGCTTACCATTTCCACGAACCTTTAGGTGTCGTTGGACAAATTATTCCATGGAACTTCCCAATTCTCATGGCTGCATGGAAACTTGCTCCTGCACTAGCAGCAGGTAACTGTGTCGTATTAAAACCAGCAGAACAAACACCTGTAAGTATTCTACTTGTTTTAGAATTAATCCAAGATATTCTACCTGCTGGTGTATTAAACGTTGTGAATGGCTATGGTGTCGAAGTAGGCCGTCCACTTGCCACTAATCCTCGTATTGCCAAAATTGCATTTACAGGTTCAACCCAAGTTGGACAGTTGATCATGCAATATGCAACTGAGAATATTATTCCAGTCACTTTAGAACTTGGTGGAAAATCTCCAAATATCTTCTTTGAAGATGTTATGGATCAAGAAGATGATTTTCTTGATAAAGCACTTGAAGGCTTTGCAATGTTCGCACTCAATCAAGGCGAGATTTGTACTTGTCCATCTCGCGCATTAGTTCAAGAAAGTATTGCGGATAAGTTCTTAGAAAAAGCCATTGAGCGTGTGAAACGTATCAAAGTTGGACATCCACTTGATACTGAAACAATGGTTGGTGCACAAGCTTCACAAGAACAACAGGAAAAAATCCTACGTTGTATTAACATGGGTCGAGAAGAAGGCGCTGAACTTCTTACGGGTGGTGGTGCTAGACAAGAAGTGGGTGAAGGTTTCTATATCGAACCAACTGTCTTCAAAGGACACAACGAGATGCAGATCTTCCAAGAAGAAATTTTTGGACCAGTTCTATCTGTAACAACGTTCAAAGATTTTGATGAAGCCATCAAAATCGCAAATGACACCATCTATGGTTTAGGTGCTGGGGTTTGGGCTCGTTCTGCACATACTTCATACCGCGCTGGTCGAGCAGTTGAAGCAGGCCGTGTTTGGACAAACTGTTATCACATCTATCCTGCCCATGCTGCATTTGGTGGCTATAAAAAATCAGGCGTTGGTCGTGAAAACCACAGAATGATGTTAGATCACTATCAACAAACCAAGAATTTATTGGTGAGTTATTCAACTAAACCTGCTGGATTCTTCTAAACACGGCATCCATGTCATTCTTTTTGAAAAGGGCGAATGTATATGACATTTGCCCTTTTTATTTATTCACTCGACCACGATCCACCTACGTTGCAATGATGTTTTCAAACTCATTGTAATTAGGCGGCACATACAATTTTAGCAAGGCATCCTTTCTGATTTAATAAAAAGACTAAATCAACCACTCATATCATCTGAGTGTCTTGCGTATGCCAAAATAAAAACAAACACACATAGCCAACCCTAGCCACAAACGCTAAACTAGCTGCTTTGCCCACAACGGATTTCACGCATGTCAAACTGGTTAGATGAAGTTAAATTTGATTCCAATGGTCTTGTTCCTGCCATTGCACAACATCATCAAACTGGTCGAGTGTTAATGGTTGCGTGGATGAATCGTGAAGCATTACAACTGACGGCTGAAAAAAATCAAGCCGTGTATTACTCACGTTCACGTCAAAAATTGTGGCACAAAGGCGAAGAATCAGGGCATTTCCAAACAGTGCATGAAATTCGTTTGGATTGCGATGCTGATGTAATTATTCTGCAAATTGAACAGCATGGTGGTATTGCTTGCCATACAGGTCGTGAGTCTTGCTTCTATCGCAAACTCACCCCTCAAGGTTGGGAAATTGTTGATGCTCAACTGAAAGATCCGACTGCAATTTACGGCGCATCCGCCAAAACAGAAGCACACGATCATGGTCAGGCTGAACAAGTCGACGTACTCAGTCACTTAGGTCGTTTGATGCAAGAACGCAAAAAAGCTGAAGCAGATAGTTCTTATGTTGCCAGCCTATACAAAAAAGGCATCAATAAAATTTTAGAAAAAGTCGGCGAAGAAAGCGTGGAAAGTATCATCGCGGCCAAAGATTATGCGGCGCATGCTTCACTGGAAAATAAACACGACCTGATCTATGAAGTTGCAGATTTATGGTTCCACAGTATCGTCATGCTCGGTTACTTTGATCTTGACCCACACGTTGTTCTGGATGAACTCGCGCGTCGCCAAGGTCTTTCTGGTTTGGTTGAAAAAGCCAACCGTAGCAAAGAGGCGTAACCCATTCCTGTGTCGAGTATCGAAAAACCCAAAGCCACCTATGAGCAGGCAGTTGCCATAGACAATGCCCGTTTAGGACAATCCTTTAAGGTAATTGCCTATGCTGGCACAGGTAAAACCACCACTTTACAAATGATCAGTGACGCCATGCCCGAACGGCGTGGTATGTATTTGGCTTTTAACAAGGCCATTGCATCGGAAGCACAAAGTAAATTTCACGGCAATGTAAATTGTCGTACCTTTCACTCGCTGGCTTTCCGCAGTGTACCGCGTGGTGTGACTGATAAATTACGACTACCTCGCTTAAGCCCAAGTTTTATCGCAAAAGAATATCGTCTGGAACCCATTACCCTGCGGCGATTAATGGGCGGACGTTATGAAAAATATGTGTTGATGCCAAGCCGCTTGGCGAGTTTAGTTGCTAATGCGGTCAGCTATTTCTGCTCGACCAGCTCACAATACCCTGCACCTCGTCATATTCAAGCACCAAGCTGGTTGCATCAAGATGATATTGAATCGTTACAACAGCACTTATATCCAGCAGTTGAACGCCGTTGGTTAGAGTCAATTGATCAAAACCATCAGGCAGGGATTGGTCACGATATTTACCTCAAACTTTGGGCATTGTCTGAACCCAACATTCCCGCCGATTATGTGCTGTTTGATGAGGCTCAGGATGCTGATCCGTTGATGCTCGGCATTTTACTGCGCCAGAAAAGCACACAAGTGATTTATGTGGGTGATGCACATCAGCAAATCTATGCTTGGCGTGGCGCAATCAACGCCATGCAGCAAATGCCGTTGCCCGAAAGTCGTCTCACCACCTCATTCCGTTTTGGTGACGCTATCGCCGATGTTGCCAATAGTCTGCTTGGTGCATTAAACGAAACTGTTCCGTTATTGGGCAATCCAAATGCTAAATCGAGTGTGGTGAATAAACCGCATACCAAAATGCGCGATGCAATTTTGTGTCGTACCAATGCGCGTGCAATGGAATTACTGCTTTCAGGCTTGCTGCATGGTGATAAGGTCAGCCTGCAAGCCGACCATCAAAAACTCAGTCGATTTGTCGATGCAGCGAGTTTGTTAAAACAGGGCAAACGCATTACCGATGTGCCTGAACTGGCGTGGTTTAATTCATGGCATGATGTGCATGAATACTGTGAAACCAATGATGGCAGTGACATCAAGCCTTTGGTCAAGCTGGTGGATGAACATGGCACTGAACCACTGAAAAAGGCATTGGCGAAAATTACCCCGATTGAACAGGCAGACTATGTGATCTCAACCGCGCATAAGGCCAAGGGCCTGGAATGGAATCGGGTGCATATTGAAGATGATTACCAGTTCAAGATTAACGGACTGGAACATAAAATTACAGATGAGGAATTAAGACTACTTTACGTCGCCTGTACGCGTGCTAAAGTAAGTTTAAATATCCATCATCTTTATGACCTGATACAACAATTAAAGCTAAAACAAAGCGCTCCCTCAAGTCTTCGCCAGTCCGTAGGTTAAAGCGCTCGTGACTGAGGTGAACTTATGCAACTTGAATCGGTTCTATTTAAGCATGTTGGCAGGTTTCGGGACTTAAACATTGAGTTTCAACCTGAACAATATCCGATTACCCTGATTCTGGGTGACCAGTCCACAGGTAAAACCACCATTCTAAAAAATATCTATCAGGCTCTGACCTGGTTTTCGGCACGCTATAAGGATATTCGTACTGCTGGTGTTGTGATTGCGGATCAGGACATTATGCTGACTCGGCTACAGGCCAAAATCCAGATTCAGGTACACATGAGTGAGGAACTCAATCATGGCTTGACTGAAAGTAGCGCTGCACAGGCAGCCGACACACAACGCTGTAGCTGGAAACTCTACAAAACCTTTAACAGTCAGGGGGTGGGAATTAGTCAGGTTGAAAGCCAGCAGCTTGACCAGATGGTGAGCCTGTACCAAAAGATGAATCAACAGGACCCCTTGCTGGGTTTGCCAATGATTGCCTACTATCCTGCGGAACGTTTTGTACACGAAGTGAATCTACAGAGTAAAAATGTGCCAGGCACCTTGCAGGACATTTCAGCCTATGATTTAACACCCATTCCCTACACCACCTTTGCACGTTTTTTTGAATGGTTGCGGGAAATCAGCGATGTCGAGAATGCGCACTCGGCCCATATTGTCAGACGCCTGATGGGTAACGATTTTAACCAGCAGAATCAGTCCGAAATATTACAAGAACTGCAACTGGAACTGGTCAAGCACCCCAAACAGCTCTCGGCACCCAACCTGCATGCCCTGAAAACCAGCCTGAATACCGTTTTTCCCAAGCTGCAAGACCTTTACATTCAGTATGTTCCCAAGCTGCAACTGATGGTGCGTTATGAAGATCGGGTGATGCCATTTCAGCAACTGTCTGCATCAGAAAAAACCTGGATTGCGCTGGTGGGTGATATTAGCCGCCGATTATGCCTGCTCAATCAACATAGCTTTGATCCATGCCTGGAGGGCGAGGGCATCCTGCTGATTGACCACGTGGATATGCAGTTGGACCAGAATGCATGTGCCGAAATTCTTGAGCGCTTGCATGAGGCATTTCCCCGCCTGCAAATCATTGTGACAGGCAACCGTGATGAATTGCTTGAACATGGGCTGCATTATCAGTGCCTAAAACTGGATCAGCACGGTATTTACCCAATTCAGCTGGAGGCATCACAACAGCAGCTTTCCACCTTATATCAGGATTTGGTGCAGTCTGGACCAGAGAATGAGACCCAACCCCCACCACTCCTGCCCTCTGAACCGACATTAACCAAAATGGATGCATTATTCCACCAGATACAGGCACTGAATCCACAGGAAAAGTCTGATTTATTGAATTTGCTCAAGATTGATGACACACCACAACAAAGCCCACTTTGAAATACGGTTCAATGCAGTATTGAAAATAATCCATCAACATGATATGTAACTTCATGTAATAACATCAGATTTTTATTGATATTTTATAGTAAAATAAATCTCATTTTTTATTTTCAAGTTGTGCAATACAACTTGTGATTGTCCCTGTTCACTTGATTGGGTTTCTGGATTTGAAGTTTTGGTATTCTCCTTGAGTGCCTGTGAATCCTGAAAGAAAGTTCATCCTTAGGTCTCCCGACCTAAATCATCAATATGGATACCAGTGTGCTACCGATTATTATCTTATTACCGCTCATACTCGGCACCACCCTTGTCTCACAACTGCAACGTATTTCACGGGGCGTGACGGCACTTGGGGCGATTGGCATCAGCCTGAGTTGTTTTATTTTACTTCTGACCCAGGCAGAAACGGTTCTTCAGGGCAATACTCTGCTGCAAAGCTGGGATTGGCTGCCACAACTGGGCATCAACCTGAGTTTTCGTCTGGATGCGCTCGGTTTATTGTTTGGCCTGCTGATTAGCGGTATCGGTACGCTCATTTATATTTATGCCTATTTCTACCTCAGTCCCAAAAACTCACTGAGTAAACTGTATTTGTTGCTGATGCTGTTTATGGCAGCCATGCTGGGCATCTCGCTTTCGAACAACCTGATCATCCTATTGGTGTTTTGGGAGCTGACCAGTATCTCCTCTTTCCTGCTGGTTGGTTATTGGAGCCAGTACGATGCCGCACAGCGTGGTGCGCGCATGGCCCTAACCCTTACAGGTATGGGCGGCCTTGCCATGCTGGGGGGCTTTGTACTGCTTGGGCAGATCACGGGAACCTATGAAATTGATCAACTGGTGCTGATGAAAGATACCATTCAACAGCATCACCTGTTTGTACCGACCCTATTACTGATTTTACTGGGTGCATTTACCAAAAGTGCACAGTTTCCATTCCACTTTTGGCTACCCAATGCAATGGCTGCACCCACCCCAGTTTCAGCCTATCTGCACTCTGCAACGATGGTAAAAGCGGGGATTTTCCTGCTGGCACGTTTAGCCCCAATTTTTATTGGTGCCGCGATGTACCACAACATTGTCACCTTTGTCGGTCTGTTTACGCTGTGTATGGCAGCAGGTTTTGCCATTTTTAAAGAAGATTTAAAAGGCTTATTGGCATACTCCACCATCAGCCATTTGGGCCTGATTGTGTGCCTGCTTGGGATGGGCTCCCCGCTTGCGGTTGCGGCGGCCATTTTCCACATTATCAACCATGCCACCTTTAAGGCGGCACTCTTTATGATTGCAGGGATTATCGACCACGAAACAGGTACACGGGATTTACGCAAGCTTAGTGGGATTTGGGCACTGCTTCCATTTACGGGAACCTTGACCATGATCACCGCCGCCTCCATGGCGGGCGTGCCATTGACCAATGGCTTTATTTCCAAAGAGATGTTCTTTACTGAGTTATTGGCAAACCTCTCTGGCCCAGTGATGGTGATCTCGGCCATTGTGGCAACCCTGGCGGGAATATTTGCGGTCAGCTATTCGATTCGTTTGGTACATGGCGTGTTTTTTGATGGTGTGGTAGGTAAAAACGTTCCAAACAAGAATGCCCATGAACCAGCACTTGGTATGCGACTGCCTGCAATTATCCTTGCGACTTTATGTATTCTGGTGGGTATTTTCCCTGCCCTGCTTGCGGGTGCAATGGTCAACAGTGTCACCCGTGCCAGCCTGATGCAGCCAAATTTTGAGGGGGTCCACCTCGCCATCTGGCATGGTTTTAATGCTCCTTTAGTCATGAGCCTGATTGCACTGGTTGGTGGAACGCTGTTCTATTTTGCCCTAGCCAAACAGGGGCGACTGCGTAAAATCGACCTTGATCCCTCGTTTGGACGCTTTCAGGGCCGAATTTTATTTGATTTATTTCTAAAACATTTGTTGCTCAACAGCCGTAAGATTAAGCAGGCGACTGAAAATGGCTCCTTGCAAAGCTACCTGCTCTGGATTGTGCTGTTTAGCATTGTCATGGTTGGCTTGCCACTGTTCAACCAAGGCTTAACCACAGGTACACGCGAACTGACCCATGCACCGTGGGTAGCAATTGTACTGTGGCTCACTCTGTTCTCTGGTTGCTGGATGATGCTCTGGTTTCACCATGAACGCATCAAGGCCGTGTTGATTAGTGGGGCAGTGGGTCTGGTGGTCACCATGGTATTCATTACCCTGTCAGCGCCAGACCTTGCCCTGACCCAAATCACGGTTGATGTGGTCACCACGGTTTTATTGCTGATGAGTTTGTCACTGTTGCCACAGCTCACCCCTTATGAATCCAGTCGTTCACGGCGCTGGCGCGATGCCAGTCTGGCCATTGCAGGTGGTTTGGGAATTGGCTGGATTAGCTGGCTGATTTTAACCCGTGACCATAATTCAATTTCATGGTTCTTTATGCAACAGTCGATTCCTCTAGGTGGCGGCTCGAATGTGGTCAACGTCATCCTTGTCGATTTCCGTGGTTTCGATACTTTCGGTGAAATTATCGTTTTGGGCATTGCTGCCATTGGTGCACTCTGTTTGATGGATGGTATGCGTGCGCATGGCACCACCATGACCCAGGGCCTGACCTATCGCTTTAATCCCTCACCCTTAATGTTACGTATTACGGCATCATGGATACTGCCGCTTGCACTGGTGGTCAGCACCTATATTTTCATGCGTGGACACAACTATCCAGGGGGTGGTTTTATCGCGGGACTGATTACCGCGATGGCACTGATCATTCAATATATTGTGTTGGGTCAGGAACAGGCTGAACGTATGATTGGAGCTCGGTCTGGTCGTCTCTATGAAATCTGGATTGGTTCAGGATTGACCATTGCAGGATTGACAGGTATTGCGGCATGGTTCTGGTCACGTCCATTCCTGACCAGCGCGCACATTTATGTGGAACCCCCCTTACTGGGCAAAATGCATCTTGCCTCAGCAGTCGGATTTGATACAGGCGTATATATCACGGTCGTCGGGGCGACCATGTTATTGATCTCGGTACTGGGAGACTCACGTCACTCCAGCATGTCTGGCCCTATTCCCAATGGAGACAAATAAATGATCAGCCTTGAATTTTTATTGGCTTCGGCAATTGGTCTACTCACCGCCACAGGGATTTACCTCATCCTGCGTGCCAGAACCTTTCCCGTGGTGCTTGGCCTTGCCATGATCGGCTATGCCGTGAACCTGTTCCTATTTGCGATGGGACGTTTACAGGTCAATGCTCCCGCCATTTTGACGGAAACCACCAAGGTCACCGACCCATTGCCACAGGCACTGGTTTTGACTGCAATCGTGATTGGGTTTGCCACCACGGCGTTTGTTGTGCAACTGGCACTGCGCAGCCGTTATGAATCGGGAAATGACCATGTCGACTCCAAGGAAGAGCCGACCCTGACCTATGACCCACGTGAGGATGAGCCATAATGTTTGATTTGAATACTTTCTGGCAGACTCACACTCCAATCATCAGTATCCTGATTCCAGCATTGACCAGCTTTATGCTATTGCTACTGGGTAACCCTGGGGCAGGTTCATTAAAACAGGACTGGCGACAACCCTGGCGGCGTAGCATCAGCCTGACTTCAGCAATTCTCGGTCTGCTGACCGCCATCAGTTACCTGATGATTGCCAGTACAGGACAGATTAGTGTTTACCAGCTCAGCGAATGGTCTGCCCCGTTTGGCATTGTACTCGTACTGGATCGCTTATCGGCCTTTATGCTGGTGCTGACCTATGCACTGGCCGTTCCCGTAATCTGGTATGCCAGCGACAACTGGGACACCCGCGGACGCTATTTCCATACCATGTTCCACTTCCTGCTCATGGGAGTCTGTGGCGCATTCCTGACAGGTGACCTGTTTAACCTGTTTGTATTCTTTGAAATCCTGTTAATGGCCTCCTATGTACTGTTACTACATGGTCAGGGTCGTCAAAGATTCCAGTTGGGTATCCATTACGTCACCATCAACCTACTGGCATCCGCCCTGTTCCTGATTGGTCTGGGCATGATTTATGGCAGTGTTGGCAGCCTAAATATGGCAGATGTGGGTCGTATCCTGCCTACACTGGACGATGACCAGCACAAGCTGGCAATTGCAGGTGGCCTACTGCTGTTTGTAGTGTTTGGCATCAAGGCCGCAATGCTGCCTGTCGGATTCTGGCTGCCAAAGACCTATGCGGTTGCCAGCACACCTGTTGCCGCCATATTTACCATTATGACCAAGGTTGGGATTTATGCGATTTTACGTGTTAATGGCACAGTGTTTGACGATGCCATGGCACAAAGCATTTTTAAAAACACACTATTGTTGATTGGCCTGATCACTTCGATTTATGGGGTGATTGGTGCAATTGGTGCGGAACGGCTACGTCGTTTTGTTGGCTTCATGGTGCTGTCATCTGTGGGTACATTGCTGATCGCTATTGCCATGTTCAACACACAGGCATGGTCAGCGGGTCTGTATTATCTGGTGCATAGTACCCTGATTGCCGCTGCATTCTATCTGTTCTGTGGCTGGATTACCGCCCAACGCGGCATGTTCAAGGATCATCTGAAAGTTGCACCCAAAATCAAGAATGAAAAGGCAGCGGCACTGACCTATTTCCTGATAGCAATGATGATCGCAGGTTTACCACCATTTAGTGGCTTTCTCGGTAAGGTCTTTATTTTACAGGCCACCGCTGAAACGGCGTATCAGGGCTGGATTATCGCCATTATCCTGATCGTTAGCCTACTGAGTATTCTTGGATTGACCCGTGTGGGTTTCATTCTGTTCTGGCGTGCCAGTCCACCTGAAATTGACCCGAATGAAGCAGCCTATCAAACTTATCAGGGATTGCCAGCCTATGCACCCAACCGTAATGACACAGCCATTTATATCATTTTGGCAGGGCTGATGGCTTATGTCGTGTTTGCATCACCAATCCAGACCTATACCGTATTGACTGCACAGCAAATCCAGAACCATGCGCTCTATAATCAGGCTATCTTAAAAACGGATGCACAGGGTCGCGTGATTAGCGTACAACCTTATGATCCAACCTACCTGCCTGAAACTAAATATGGCGGCGAAGTTGAAGACCACAATGCCGTGCTGATTCCCGATGTTATTTCCAAAGCAACCCTACAGGGTGAGCATATCTCGGAATACAAGCAGCGCCAGATTGCTCAACAAACACTGGATATGCCGACAGTTCCAAATTCAACCCAGTTAAAGCCAATGGAGGAACACTGACATGCAAAAAATAAGCTTGCTCGACCGTTGGTTCCCCCACCCCTTTGTGTCATTTCTGGTGTTTTTGAGTTGGCTGATGCTATCGCACAGTGTGGACCCGACTGACATTTTAATGGCGCTGTTACTGGCTATTGTCATTCCCCGTCTGGTACGTCCCTTTATTGCCAGAACCCCCCACATTCACTGGCTGCCTGCGATCAGATTGGCGTTTGTGGTGCTGTGGGATATCATCGTTTCAAATTTTCGTATTGCCAAACTGGTGCTGGGTCCACTGGATCATCTGCACCCGAAATGGTATCGCGTGCCACTGGAAACGGAACATGAACAGATCAACACCTTGCTGGCGATGATCATTACCACTACTCCTGGAACTGTTTCAGCAGGGATTGATCAGGAACGGGGGGATATCCTCGTTCACGCACTCAGCACAGATGATACCGAGCTGGATATTCAGGATATTAAAAAGCGCTATGAAATGCCTTTGATTGAAATCTTTGATGTAAAGCTGAACAAGGGAGCAAGTAAATGACGATTTTACCGTATGCACTGGGTATTGGTCTAATTGCCATTACCCTCTCCATGTTCCTTTGCCTCATCCGCCTGATTATTGGCCCGTCTGTGATTGACCGTCTGCTCGCATTGGATACACTGTTCCTCAATGCCACCTGTTTGGTTGTGGTGCTGGGTATTTACTGGGTCAGCAACAATATGTTTGAGGGCGCCCTATTGGTTGCAATGCTTGGCTTTGTATCCACAGCCGCACTTGCCCGTTACTTCACCACTGGACATGTGATTGATTAAGGAGAGTGGTTATGCAAATAATTTTTGAGATTATCATTTCGTTCTTTTTGATCTTTGGTGCATTTTTCATGCTCGTAGGTTCCATCGGAATGATTCGCTTACCCGACTTATTTATGCGTCTGCATGCACCGACTAAATCAAGTACGCTAGGCTTAGGAAGTTTTTTAATTGCAGCTATGATATTTGGAGCGACTCAAGGTCGTTTCGGTTTTGCTGAATTATTGATTACTTTATTTGCCTTTATTACTGCTCCAGTATCTGCAAATTTAATGGCACAAGCTGCAATTCATTTACGTTTGCGTTCAACCAGCGGTGATGTACCAGAGGCTTTAAATCGTCCGCTACCATGGCAACGTTACAGTCGTAATACAGAAAGGAAAGACCAACTTTAAGTTGGTCTTTTTTAATAACATTATTCATCCATAAAGAAAGCCACCCGAAGGTGGCTTTCTTTAAAACTTATTCTTTATCTTGTTCACGTTCAGGCAAGTCTTTCACAGCTTCCGCGATCAGACCAAACATATAGTTACCATAGGCATTGGTTTTATCGTAATGGAAACGCAATCTTGGCGTAATACGTGTCTTGATACGACGGCTCAACTCATGACGCAAAAAACCAGAAGCTTTATTCAATACATCCAAAGTTTCTTTATTTGCGACTTCACTTTGCTCATCACCAAGTTCACGTCCCATCACAGTGACATAAACTTCAGCATAACCCATGTCTGCACTGACTTTCACCGCAGAGATGGTCACCAGACCACCTAAGCGAGGATCTTTAAGCTCTTGACGGATCAGCTCAGACAACTCACGTTGTACTGAATCCGCCATGCGCTTTAAGCGTTGGCTACCCGCCATTAAAGACTCCGTTTGATCAATTGAACATCATAGACTTCGATCTTGTCTTTAACTTTGATGTCTTTATAGCCTTTGACTGCAAGTCCACATTCCATACCTGCACGAACTTCTTCAACCACTTCTTTATAACGACGAAGAGATTCAAGCTCACCCTGGAACACCACCACATCATCACGTAATACGCGAATTGGCTTGTTACGGTGTAACATACCTTCAAGCACCATACAGCCAGCTGCTGCACCAAACTTACTTGAATGGAACACTTCACGTACTTCTGCAACACCCAGAATTGTTTCACGGTGTTCAGGTGCAAGCTTACCACTCATTGCAGCTTTTACATCATCAATTAAATGATAGATCACGCTGTAATAACGAATATCAATGCCATCCTGATCAGATTTTTGACGCGCTGTGTTGTCCGCACGCACGTTGAAACCTAATAACACTGCTTCTGAAGATTCAGCTAGCGTTACATCTGACTCAGTGATTGCACCAACACCTGAACCAATGATACGGACTTTCACTTCATCAGTAGAAAGTTCATCAAGTGCAACATGTAATGCTTCTAAAGTACCGCGCACATCAGTTTTGAGTACAACATTCACATAAGGAACATCTTTTTTACCCATAGACGCCATGATGTTTTCAAGACGCATTGCACTTGCACGCTCTAAACGCTTATGACGTTCACGGTCTGAACGAGCATCAGCAACTTCACGCGCTTTCTTCTCGTCATTCACGACTAGTACTTCATCGCCCGCCATTGGTGCATCAGGTAAACCTAAGATTTCAACTGGAATCGAAGGGCCTGCTGACGTAATACGCTTACCGTTTTCATCCACCATCGCACGTACACGACCATAAGACGAACCAGCAAGAACCAGATCACCAATATTCAAGGTACCATTTTGTACAAGAATTGACGTTACTGCACCGCGACCTTTGTCAACACGCGCTTCAATCACCACACCTTGTGCTGCACCTTCTGCTGAAGCTTTAAGCTCCATCAGTTCAGACTGAATCAAGATCAAGTCAAGTAGTTCATCAATTCCCGCACCAGAGTGTGCCGAAACTTTTGCAATCGGAACATCACCGCCCCACTCCTCAGGCACAATACCTTTAGTGGTCAATTCATTTAATACACGATCTGGATCCGCTGATTCTTTATCCATCTTGTTGATGGCAACAATAATCGGGGTTCCAGCAGCACGCGCATGGTCAATCGCTTCGGCTGTTTGTGGCATCACACCATCATCAGCCGCAACCACGAGAACCACGATATCAGTCGCTTTTGCACCACGTGCACGCATTGATGTAAACGCCGCGTGTCCTGGTGTGTCGAGGAAAGTAATAATGCCTTTCTCAGTTTCAACGTGATATGCACCGATATGCTGGGTAATACCACCCGCTTCACCCGCTGCCACCTTAGAGCGACGGATACGGTCCAGTAACGATGTTTTACCATGGTCAACGTGACCCATGATCGTTACCACTGGTGGACGAGTAGTTTGCTCACCACGCGCCTCTTCAGCCGCAACCAGCAAGTTATCTTCTGCCTGCGTATCAGAAACAAGAACAGGGTTATGCCCTAGTTCCTCAACCACAAGAACTGCTGTATCCTGTTCAATGGCCTGGTTCTGAGTCACAAGCTCACCCATCTTCATCAGGGTCTTGATGACTTCACGAACCTTAACCGCCATTTTTTGTGCAAGATCGGCAACGATGATCTTCTCACCAATCTCTACATCATAAATCTGTTTCTTAACAGGCTTTTCAAAACCATGTTTGTTTGACTGGCTGGTTTTCAAGCCACGCTTATGATGGCTCTTGCTAAAGCTCTGCTCTGCCTGGGCATCACCACCACGGCCACCTTTCTTGCTTGCACGTGGATTTGCAGTTGCACCGCCACGCTTGATTTCACGGTCTTCCTTATTGAAAGAATCTTCATACGCCTGACCAACAAGTCCAGCGGCTAAAGGTGAATCATCAATCACACGAATGGTTGTGGTTGCATCATCATTTGAATATTTCGAAGCCATCTGGCGCATTTGCTCCAGCGTACGCTTCTGCGCCTCTTCCGCAGCTTTACGACGTACAGCTTCCTCAGTCGCCTTTAACTTGGCTGCTTCTGCTTCACGGGCTTTTTTCTGTTCAGGTGTTTCTGTTGGCTTAACAACAGGTGCTTTAATCACCTTGTCACTACCCCGTTTTTTCACCACAACTGCGGTTTTTGCAGGAGCTTGTGAAGCACTTTCAGAAGTATGTGCTGCACGCATGGCTTCCAAAGTCGCATTGGTTTTTTGTTCACCATGAATACGAGCTTTGCTATCTGCTTCTTCACGCCCTTTTTGCTCAGCACGGGCTTTCGCCTCAGCTTCAGCACGTGCTTTGGCTTCCGCAGCGATCTGCTCTGGATTTGGCTTGGCAAAAACCTGCTTTTTACGCACCTCAACATTGATACTTTTTGCTTTACCCGAAGTACTGGTGACTTTGGCTGTATGGGTTGTTGTACGTTTCAACGCAATTTTTCCTGTGTTACCACCGCCCTGACCATGTACTTTTTTCAGGTGATTAACCAAAGTATCCTGCTGTTCAGTGGTAATAATGTCATCTGCTTTACGCTGTGGTAGACCTGCATCGCGAACCTGTTCCAGGAGTTTCTCTACAGGACGTTCTACGCTGAGCGCTAACTCTTGAATCGACTTGTCCGTCATCTATTATCTCCTAGTTAAACCATGATTCACGTGCTTTCATGATTAATTGACCTGCTTTGTCATGGCCCAAGCCTTCGATATCTGAAATATCATCAGTCGCTTGGTCCGCCAAGTCATCAATCGTAACCACACCACGCGCCGCCAATGCATAGGCAATCTCGGTGGTCATACCATCCATACCGAGAAGTTCCACACTTGGCTCTTGAATATTTTCCTGCTGTTTTAACGCATCGGTTAAAGCAGCCTCTTTTGCACGGCTTTGCAGCAATTCGACCAAATCAGCCTCAAGCTCGATTTCATCAAATGTCTCAGCTGGCACATAGGCAATTTCTTCCAGAGCAGTGAAGCCCATTTCGACCAAAGCCATAGCCAAATCTTCTTCAATATCGAGACGGGACATAAACATATCCAGATATTGCTGTGCCTCATTTTGCTGACGAGCACGATACTCTTCTTCCAGCATCATGTCGAGTTTATAACCCGTTAATTCCGATGCCAAACGAACATTTTGCCCCTGCGAACCAATGGCACGCGCCAACTGGTCATTGGTGGCGAAAATGATATCCGCACTGTGTGCATCTTCATCAAGGACGATTCCAGATACATCAGCTGGTTCCAATGCGCTTGCGATATATTGCGCTGGGTCATCAGACCACACCACAACATCAATACGCTCACCATTCAACTCCTGCTGTACCGCCTGGATACGTGTACCACGCATCCCAATACAAGCACCCACAGGGTCAATACGATGGTCATTGGTTTTCACTGCAATTTTAGCACGAACACCTGGCTGACGCGCTGCCGCCTTAATTTCAATGATTTCTTCAGAAATTTCTGGAATTTCTTTCTTCATCAGGGCAATCAGCATTTCAGGACGTGCACGTGACAATAATAATTGCGCACCACGACCTTCACGGTTGACGCTATACAAAATGGCATTAATACGTTGCTTAGGACGTAAAATCTCTTTATGAATGGTTTCTTCACGTGCCAAATACGCTTCAGCATTGTCACCAAGGTCAATGATAAAGCCATCTTTGGTTTGCTTTTTCACTTCACCATAAATCAGCTCGCCCACTTTCGACTCATAAGCATCTGCAACCAATGCACGCTCTGCCTCACGAATCTTTTGCACAATTACCTGCTTGGCAATTTGCGCTGCAATACGACCGAATTCAATCGATTCAACTTCCAGCTCACGCACATCGCCAATTGACCACTTCGATGGGTCTACATCAGAGATGGCATCCTGACATGCAGGCATTTCATGATCTTCATCCGCAACGACAGTCCATTGACGGAACGTGCGGTAATCGCCTGTTTTACGATCAATCTCAACTCGAAGCTGAGCTTCTTCCGAGTGTGTGCCGTCGTAAAACTTTTTCTTCGTTGCCGCAACCAGCGCTTGCTCTAGGGCTTGGAAGATTGCTTCACGACTAACACCTTTTTCATTACTAACCGTTTCTACAACGGTAAGAATTTCACGGCCCAT
>NZ_DDAH01000255.1:10162-10501 GCF_002333245.1 Acinetobacter sp. UBA2063 | reverse complement strand
GTGGTTTTACCCACGCCATTGTCACCAACGAGACCAATACGGTCTCCACGCAACACGATTGCGGAGAAGTCCTTAATCAAAGGTTGTTCATTATAGCTGACGCGTAGATGTTCAATTTCAAACACCAGCTTGCCTGAGCGATTGGCTTCCTGAGTTGCCATGCTGACTTTGCCCTGTTGGGAACGACGTGCTTTTGATTCTTCACGTAAGGTTTTTAGGGCGCGGACACGTCCCTCGTTACGGGTACGGCGTGCCTTGATGCCTTGACGAATCCAGGCTTCTTCCTCAGCAAGCTTTTTGTCAAATAAAGCATTTTGTTTTTCTTCTGCTTCCATTTGC
>NZ_DDAH01000255.1:6824-10039 GCF_002333245.1 Acinetobacter sp. UBA2063 | reverse complement strand
TTCTTCTGCTTCCATTTGCTGAGCTTTGAGGTCGAGGTAACGTGAATAATTGCCCTCATAACCACGCAAAACACCACGATCAAGTTCAACAATACGTGTTGCAATGCTGTCAACAAAGGAACGGTCATGTGAAATAAATAAAAGAGTTAGATTATTCTGGTCGAGCAGGAACTTTTCTAACCATTCAATACTTTCTACATCTAAATGGTTGGTTGGTTCGTCCAGTAATAACACATCAGGCTGGGTTAATAGGGCGCGGGCAAGCAAGACACGACGCTTACGCCCACCAGACAAGTCAGCCAGATCGGCATTTGGGTCTAGCCCCATTTTGCCCAAAATGGTATTGACCTTGTTTTCCAGTGCCCAGCCATCCAGTTGGTCGAGTTTGTGCTGGAGCATGCCCATACGGTCACAGGCTTCCATATCGCCTAATACACAGGCATCACTTGCTTCATGGTAGTCTTTGAGTACGGTTGCAGCTTCGCCTGCGCCATCAGCAACAATATCGGCCACTTTGCCTGAATCCATCGGCACGTCCTGGGCTAACATTGAAACAGTTAAACCATTTTGAATCGAAACTTCACCTGTATCAGGTAATAAGCTTCCCTCAATCAGTTTTAATAAAGTAGACTTACCCTCGCCATTACGACCGATTAAACAGACTCGTTCGCCACGCTCCAGATTAAAGTTCGCGCCGTCGAGTAGGGCAGGTCCGCCAAATGCGAGATGGACATCCCTTAAAGTAATATAGGCCATAATGTTTCCTAAAAGCTCAGATGAGGTCTGAAATGACTAAACCAAAAAATTTTGATGATCACGCGTCATTTTCCGCACCCATTGAAGATTTGCAAGTGCGAATTGCATTTTTGGATGATTTAGTTGAGCAATTGAATCAACAGCTCGCCATTCAGACGCGTGAAATTGCTGATTTAAAAAAACAGATGCAGTTGTTGTACCAGCGTGTTGAGGCATCTGACTTGTCTGAGGGAATAGCCGCTTTTGATCCCATGAGTAATAAACCACCACATTATTAAAATATGATAGGTCATATGCAGAACATATTATTATTGGATATCGAAAACCAACCCAAAAAAGTTCGTGAATTAAACTTTCTATTAAAACAATACAGTCAAGTGATTTTGGTTTATGCAAATTCACATTTAAATATTGCACTAGATGATTTAATGGAACTCAGTCTTGCCATACAAGATAAACGCTTGCTCATCATTAAAATGCCTAAAACAGGTGCAAATTCTGCTGACTTTGGTTTGACATTCATAGCTGGGCGTTTGTCTGCTCAGTTAGATAAAGGAAGCTCAATTGATGTCATGTCAAATGATGCAGCGATGTCTTATGCAGTTGAGTTACTTGAACAAGTGGGAATTCAATCGGCACAACTCAAACAGCAATTAACTGAACCTAAGAAAATGGTTGAGGTAGCTGTCACAACGATTGAAACTAAAATCAACCCATTACAAGTGACTTTTGTAGATGATACTATACATAAGGCTGTGCAACTTTTACTTAAAAATCAGCCCAAAAAGAGCAAATCGTTGCTGAAATCATTAATGTCCTGGTGTAGTTTAAATCAACAACAAGCTGAAGATATGTTACTTGATTTACAAAAATTACAGATGGTTTCAATCAAGCAGAATAAACTTGAATATCATCAAAAACAAATGAAAAAGTTTCTACAAGTCAATGGAACAAAAGCAGTAAGTGATGATGATAAAATGACAATGGCATATATTAAAGAACGTCCACATTTGATGCATATCAAGCAATACTGTGACTATTTATCCAAAGTCAACAATAACAAACCCTCAAAGTTAGAAACCTTATCTAATTCAATCAAGGCAGCATTGAAGTTTGAAAACCAAGCGCAAATTACACATATGCTAAATTTGCTGAAAAAGTATCAAATCGTTCAAATTCAGGAAAATAAACCTGTTTATTTACAAAATAATATCGACCTTTGGGCAATGCTAAAATAAATATAATGTGATCAACTTGCCTTTTAACTTAAACTTATGTAACGCTAATAAAAGGAAGTTTTAGGCGGCTATATGAGTAATATTGGAATTTGGATCACGGTTGCGATTGTACTGTTTGTACTTGGCTCTATTTTTGGCTTACGTGTCAGTCCACGGGAAAAGGCGCTTGGCATGATGCGTGAGCAGGCGCGTAAAATGGGGCTGCATCCACGTTTGATTGTGGCACCTGAATGGACAAAGATTCCAATGGCATCCGAAAAACGTGCCAGCATGGTGGCTTATTATAGTGTACTGATTCCAGATGCACGTTTGGCACTCATGCGCGCGCGCGTGGTGGATGGAAAACTTCAGGTGGTGCAGGGTGATCAGAAATTTAATGATTTACCCATTGCATTAAAAGGAGTTTATGCTATTGATATGCAAGCAAACTGTGTCGGGCTATATTGGGATGAAGAAACTGATTTAAGAGCCACTCAGCTTGAAGCAATGAAAGCATATTTACATGAATTAGCTCAGCGCTAATTATTTGATTAATTATAGGAAAAACGATTTATTATGGCGAATACTCCACGCTCTGCTTCCAAAAGCACAGCAGCTTCTAACTCTGCTGCAACTAAACGTGCCTTAGTGATTGTGGAGTCGCCTGCAAAAGCGAAAACCATTAATAAATATTTGGGTTCACAATTTATTGTCAGGTCATCGGTCGGTCATGTGCGTGACCTACCTACAGGTGGCGGTGCAAAATCGACTGAAAAGAAGCCTGCCACCCGTACCAAACTGACCGAAGCGGAAAAAGAACAAAAAGCACAATCTGCCCTGATCAACCGTATGGGTGTCGATCCAGAACATGACTGGATTGCCCATTATGAAGTACTGCCTGGCAAGGAACATGTGGTTGCCGAACTAAAAAAACTCGCTAAAGATGCGGATGCCATCTATCTCGCAACGGACTTGGATAGGGAAGGAGAGGCAATTGCATGGCATCTACGGGAAGTGATCGGTGGTGATGATAGCCGTTACCATCGTGTGGTCTTTAACGAAATTACCAAGAATGCCATTCAGGAAGCATTTAAACAGCCAACACGTCTAGATTTAAACCGTGTCAACGCGCAACAGGCACGCCGTTTCCTTGACCGTGTGGTGGGCTTTATGGTATCGCCATTGCTGTGGGAGAAAATTGCCCGTGGTTTATCGGCAGGCCGTGTTCAATCGGTTGCGGTA
>NZ_DDAH01000255.1:0-6634 GCF_002333245.1 Acinetobacter sp. UBA2063 | reverse complement strand
GTTTACCACCGGCTGGACGTGTTCAATCGGTTGCGGTAAAACTGGTGGTAGAACGTGAACGTGAAATCCGTGCCTTTATCCCAGAAGAATATTGGCAGGTTTTTGCAGACACGCTATCAAAGAAAGAAGAAATTCGCTTAGAGGCGGTTAAGCAGGCAGGTAAAACGCTTAAACTCAAGAATAAAGCAGAAACGGATGCGTTGTTAAACGTATTAAAAGATGCCGAATATAAGGTGGCACTGCGTGAGGATAAACCGACCAAGGTCAATCCAAGTGCGCCATATATCACCTCGACCCTGCAACAGGCAGCCAGCACACGTTTAGGTTTTTCAGTGAAGAAAACCATGATGCTGGCGCAGCGTTTGTATGAGGGTGGTTTTATTACCTATATGCGTACTGACTCAACCTTTTTGAGTGATGATGCGGTGAATATGGTGCGTAACTATATCCAGCAAAATTTTGGTGAAAAATATGTCCCAGCCAAACCAAACCGTTATGGTAACAAGGCGGGTGCGCAAGAGGCGCATGAAGCAATCCGTCCATCGGATGTAGGATTGACAGGCGATAAACTGGCGGGCGTAGAGCGTGATGCACAGCGTCTGTATGACTTGATCTGGCGACAATTTGTTGCCTGTCAGATGACCCCCGCAGAATACCTATCTTCAACCTTAACGGTTGAAGCGGCGAATGTTGAGTTAAAGGCAAAAGGCCGTACTTTGGTATTTGATGGTTTTACTCGTGTTCGTGGTGCCAATAAATCTGATGATGATATTTTATTACCTGCGGTAAAAGTGGACGAAGTGCTTAAGTTGGAAAAACTTGACCCAAGCCAGCATTTTACCAAACCACCTGCACGTTTTACCGAAGCATCTTTGGTTAAGGAACTGGAAAAACGCAGTATTGGTCGTCCATCAACCTACGCTGCGATTATTTCAACTATTCAAGAACGTGGTTATGTAAAACTGGAAAATCGCCGTCTTTTTGCAGAAAAGATGGGTGAAATCGTGACTGACCGTTTGGATGAAAGTTTTAACAACCTGATGAATTATGCATTTACCGCAGATTTAGAGGGACAATTAGACCGTGTGGCGACAGGTGAGCGTAACTGGAAAGAATTACTGGATACATTCTATGGTGACTTTAAAAAGCGTTTGACTAATGCACAAGGTGAGAACGGTATGCGCCGTAATCAACCTATCGAAGTTGCCGATGTCTCTTGCCCTGAATGTTCTCGCCCAATGCAGGTTCGTACAGGCACAACAGGTGTATTCCTAGGATGTTCTGGTTATAACCTGCCACCAAAAGAACGTTGTAAAGGTACATTGAACTTAACGCCTGTCGAGTCTTTGGCTGCATTGTCTGATGATGATGGTGCTGAAACAGCAGACTTGATGTCAAAACATCGCTGTCCTAAATGCGGTACCGCGATGGACAGCTATGTGGTGGATGGCGGTCGTAAATTACATGTCTGCGGAAATAACCCTGACTGTGATGGCTACGAAGTCGAAAAAGGTGAATTTAAGATAAAGGGTTATGATGGCCCAACCATTCCATGTGATAAGTGTGATGGTGAAATGCAGTTGAAAACAGGTCGATTTGGTCCATACTTCGCCTGCTCAAGCTGTGACAATACCCGTAAAGTGTTGAAGAATGGTCAGCCTGCACCACCGCGTGTTGATCCAATCAAAATGGAACACCTACGCTCAACCAAACACGATGATTATTTTGTATTGCGTGATGGTGCGGCAGGTCTGTTCTTAGCAGCCAGCAAATTTCCGAAAATTCGTGAGACCCGTGCACCAAAAGTGGCTGAATTACGCAGTGTGGCTGAGCAGCTTGATCCGAAGTATCAGTTCTTGTTAGAAGCACCAGATGTTGATCCAGAAGGTAATCCAACGGTCGTGAAATTCAGCCGTAAGAATCAAGCACAATATGTAGGTTCTGAAACCGCTGAAGGCAAGCAAACCAAGTGGAGTCTGGTGTTCCAAGATGGGAAATGGGTAGAAGCTTAAACATTAAAGTTTAAAAAATGCTGGCGATTGCTGGCATTTTTTATTGAACAAATAAAAAGAAAAATTAATTTTGATTGGGGTGAAATGCATGTGGAAAAATATTCGAGTCGCTTGCTTACTACTGGTGTTATTGATTGTTGCAGTCAATGCTTGTCGTGATCAAAATCAGGATTGGAATCAGCCGATAAATATTCTTTTGCATCCGATCAACGCTGATGGTTTACCCTCTACCCAAAAATATATCCAGCAATTGCAGTTGGATGATTTCTATGAAGTCAAACATTATCTGGAAAAAAATAGCCAGCAATATCGAGGGCAAAGCAGTTACTTTATGATCGAGATTGGGCGGGAACTGCAGCAAGCACCGCCGAAGATGTCTGAGCAGCCAAGTATTCTGAATAATATTCTATGGAGTTTAAAGTTTCGATTTTACGCATGGAAGCAGCATCAATCGATTGATGGTTCACCGAGTTTAACTTTATATCTGAATTTCTATGATCCGAAGCAAAATCGGGAACTCAAGCATTCAACTGCGCTGGAACGTGGACGCATTGGTTCAGTCAATCTGTTTGCCTCAGCTAAACAGACACAGCAAAACAATGTGGTATTGGTACATGAGTTATTGCATGGTTTTGGCGCTACCGATAAATATAACTTAGCCAATGGTGAACCTATTTTCCCGATTGGCTATGCACAGGCAGATAAACAGCCGCTCTATCCACAAACCGAAGCTGAAATTATGGGCGGACGGATTCCATTGTCCGAACATAAAAGTAAAATGCCGAATGATTTGGAACAAACCGTGATCAGTGTACTGACTGCTCAGGAAATTGGCTGGATCAAGTAAATTGTGGATAAGTTTTGACTTATCCATATCTTGCAAAACAACAAGCTCAATAAAAAATTATGGAATAAAACACAGGTTTTTCAACATTTTGTTATGAATTCTCAACATGACTTATACAGAATTAGGTCTACAACACGCTCAATATATACATAGCACATTGATGATAAAAGAGTAAATCATGATGAAAACGGTGGGTAACGATCTGATTCGCAATCAGCTACACGCTGATCGTAAATGGTATCTGTTATTGGGTGTCTTGTTGGTTGTTTTCGGTTTGATTCTTTTAGCTGCTTTGCCATTCGCAACATTGTCTGCCGTACTGCTGTTCGGTGTATTGATGATGCTGGGTGGTATCCTGCATTTTGTTGCGGCATTTACGGTGTTTAAGGGCGGTACACGCTGGTTGTGGGCGTTGTTTGGTGTGTTGTATTTGGTGGCAGGTTACTTTGCCTTTACCACACCTGTGATAACCGCTGTTGTGTTGACCAGCTTTTTGGCAGTTGCCTTAATTATTGCGGGGATTATCCGTAGCGTAAACGCATTTATCCTGAGGCCGATTTCAGGCTGGGGATGGGTGTTGTTTTCAGGTGTATTAACACTTTTAACAGGTATCCTGATTTTATCATCACCTGATTCACCGTTCTGGGTATTGGGAATGTTCCTTGCAATTGATATTTTATTTCAGGGAATCAACTATCTGAGTTTTGCAGGAGCGATTAAGCAGTTACCCCATAGTTCAACTACCGTCTAACGGGTCAGGCTGAGAGTGAGAGAGCATGTCTTTACATGCTCTTTTTGTTTTGTAGCAGAAAATATCTCTCGTACTTTTAGTCTGTTAAAATAGCACTTCGCTTTTAATTGATTGCTTTTATGACGCTTGCCAAGCTAATTGATGAACTGAATCCACAACAAAAACAAGCAGCCACAACGACAGCACAAAATTGTCTGGTCTTGGCTGGAGCAGGTTGTGGTAAAACCAAAACCATTGTGGCAAGAGCAGCATACTTAATTGATCAAGGTTTAGCTGCACAACAAATTCAGATTCTAACTTTTACCCGTCGTGCGGCAAGTGAAATTGTGACGCGGGTTGAGCAGCATATGGGCGCACAGGCCAAAGGTTTACGCGCATCAACCTTTCATACTTTTTGTATGTATTTACTACGTCGTAATCCACGTGCGTTTGGTCTCACCCAGTTCAGTATTATTGATCGGGATGATCAATTGCTGATGTTCCGTCTGTTACGGGGTAAAGACAAGGGCAATGTATTGCCGAAAGCGGCCGAATTGTGTGATCTCTATTCCTATGCTCGTAATACCAAAACCAAACTATCGGATGCTTTAGTTGAGCAGCTACCGCAAGCGCTTGAGTATAAAGCCCAAATTGCTGAATTGATGAAAGCCTATGAGCAACGCAAGCAAGAACGTAATTTTCTGGATTATGATGACATCCTATCTATTGTTGCCGTACATCTGCAAAGTTCACCAGAGCTAGTGCAATGGGTCACTGGTTTTTGTTCCGCCTTATTGGTCGATGAAATGCAGGATACTAATCCACTGCAATGGGCTTTGCTTCAGCCTTTAGTTGGCAAGGTGAAACTGTTTTGTGTCGGGGATGATGCACAATCCATTTATGGTTTCCGTGGCGCTGACTTTGAAAATATTCATCACTTTAAAGAGCGTGTACCTGATGCTGAAGTGTTGACTTTGGAAATGAATTATCGTTCGACCCAAGGCATTTTAGATTTATCCAATTGGCTGCTGGAGCAGAGCCAAATTGAATATGACAAGCATCTACAGGCCTATCGTGGTCAAGGTTTAAAACCACAACTGCATATCTTGAGTAATGAGTTTGAAGAAGCCAACTGGATTGTTCAGGATTTAAATCAGCGACATCTGCAAGGTGCTACTTGGGCTGAACACATGGTTCTGTTGCGTTCAGGATTTAGCGGTCGTTATCTTGAGGGAGCGTTAATTGCGGCAAATATTCCATATCGTTTTATTGGTGGAGTGAAGCTGCTTGAATCAGCGCATGTCAAAGATGTATTGAGCTTGCTTCGCGTTAGTGTCAATCCACAGGATGATCTGGCCTGGATGCGTTTCCTGACGCTTTGGGATGGCGTGGGCGATGTTGGTGCCAGTAAGTTGGCGCAAGAGCTGATTCAATTACCTGATATCGAAGCCCGTTGCCAACGTTTAGAGCGACATGGCAAAGTACCGCAACAGGCGATTTTAATTTTGATGCAGCTCGATGTATTGCAGCAGTATGTTGAAGCTTGTATAGGCCTTGCACTGGATGCGCTAAATGAACAACTGGAAAATAACTATAAAAGCAAAGACTGGAAACGCCGAGTCAAAGATTTTGATTTGGTTAAACAACTGGCCCGTAAACACAGTTCTTTAGGCGAATTTTTAGAAGAATATGTGCTTGATCCAATTTCTGTTTCAGAAATTGATAAAACACCTGACCAGGATTTAGTAACGTTGATTACCATCCATTCAGCTAAGGGTGCTGAACAAAAAGTCTGTTATGTTCCACATGTATCTCCCAATCAATATCCACATGCACGGGCGCAGGGTGATTTTAACGATGTCGAAGAGGAGAGACGTGTTTTGTATGTCGCATTGACGCGTGCAGAAAATGAGTTGATTTTAACCAAACAAAACTTAAATTTATGGTCACAAGATCAATATGATGAGTTAGGAAGAAAAATAGAAAGTTACTTCCTCAATGATTTACCTCAACATTTAGTCGATGTTCAGATTCATCGGGATATTCCACGTGCCTACGGCCAAAGCAATCATTCTCGTACGGCTGCAATCAATTTAGGTTTTGGGATTGATTTCGATTAAACTAGGCAGATTCAAATTCTTTTGATTCTACAATGAATCATCTTTTAGGTTTTAGCATGAAAATTTTAGTTCGTAATTTAGACCGTAATGTGACTGATGCGGAAATTCTCGACTTATTTAAAGCATATGGAAAAGTTGAGTCTTGTGTCGTGGTCAAAGACGAAGCAACGGGTAAATCGAAAGGTTTCGGTTTTGTTGAAATGCCAAATCCACGTGAGGCGGTTAAGGCTGTTAAAGGCCTAAATACCTTGAAAGTGAAAGGCGCTGGTATCCGTGTGAAAATAGCGGAAGACAAAGCCTAAATCCAGATATTAAAGCAATATACCACGTTATCTATTGTCACACCGAATGTTGGGCGGATTGCACAAGGGCTAAAGACCCTGGAGGTTCGCTCATGGCAACTTGAAAAGCTTTTCATTAAAAAACCTGGTCATTGTTGAGAATCAAAACTTCCTTTTGAATGATGGTGATGAGGAAGCGGGATTGGCAGTGGTGCTGATTGACATTCAATCAGCGCATCCGTGGCAGCCAGACGAAATGAATGCTGCATGTGCATCTTATTGGGCAGATGGATATTATGCCTGGGCGATCAATAATGTTCGTCCATTATTACAGCCACTTGAAGTAAGGGCTAAAATAAAGCTTTATCCATTGGAGCGTAAAACCTCGGGGTTTAGCCCGAGGATATAAGCGACTGGCGTAAGCCATACGACATGAAATGTCGTTTTAAATACTTTTGCTATAATCACTATTAAGAAAAATACGGTTAAAATAATTGTATGAAGACACTCAAATTACGAATAAAAGACAAACATTGCAAGATGCTAGACCAACTAGCGTTGGAGGTAAACTTTGTTTGGAATTATGTCAATGATTTGTGTTTCAAGCATCTACAACGCAAACAACAATTCTTTTCAGCATACGA
>NZ_DDAH01000226.1:0-3250 GCF_002333245.1 Acinetobacter sp. UBA2063 | reverse complement strand
ACGCTGTACCATAAATACGTTGTAACTGTTCATTCTTCGCATCCCCGCGCCAATAAGCGCCTGACATTTTAGTCAGTTTGAATGCTTTTAAAAATTTAGTATTTGGCACGTGTGGACCACGGCACATATCCAAATAATCTTGATGGTAGTACAAGCCCATTTGTGTTTCATTCGGCATGTCTGCAATCAAGCGTAATTTGTATTCTTCACCGCGTGCTGTAAATTCTGCAATCACTTCATCACGTGATGTCATTTTTTTGATGACATCATAGTCTTGATCGATGAGCTTTTTCATACGCTCTTCGATCGCCGCCATATCATCTAAAGTAAATGGGCGTGGCATCCAGATATCGTAATAGAAACCCTCTTCAATGACTGGGCCGATAACCATTTTCGCCTCAGGGAACAATTGCTTAACCGCATGTCCTACCAAGTGCGCACATGAGTGACGAATGATCTCTAGACCTTCTTCATCTTTCGGGGTAATAATCTGAACTGTCGCATCTTCTGTGATTAAATCACAAGCATCCACCAAACGATCATTGATACGGCCAGCAACTGTATTTTTTGCAAGACCTGGACCAATGCTTTGAGCAAGTTCCATCACGGAAATCGGATGATCAAACTGTTTCTGATCACCATTTGGTAAAGTAATGATTGGCATAATAAAATCCTTAAGGAGTGATGCCCTATACGAAGGAGCATATCACCGCGAGATTATGTATTGAGGAGGAATCCTCAAAAGATAAAAAACGGCGGATAAAAAAGTACTCAAGATTTTACACAGGTTTAGATGCGGATGAAACCTTTGATTCAGAAAAATACAGGAACAATCAAGGAATCGTCTCATACTAAAGCCTAAATGAATTAGACTGGGCGAAACACTATGTTGGTGTGGATATAAATAAACCTGACAAGAACAGCAATGGAGCAGTACACATGGTCAGTGCATATGATGAGTTACCACGAACACCAGCAAATTTTGTTGCCTTATCACCATTGCGTTACCTGGAGCGTGCCGCCTACATTTACCCAAATCAGGCAGCCATTATTCATGGTGAACGTCAAATTACATGGCAGCAAACCTATCAACGCTGTCGCCAGTTTGCACATCAACTCAGAAATCTAGGTATTCAAAAAAACGATACCGTTTCGGTACTGTTACCAAATGTCCCTGCAATGATCGAAGCTCATTTTGCAGTACCAATGGCAGGTGCTGTACTCAATACGCTGAATACTCGCTTGGATGCAAAAACTATTGCTTTCATGCTCACACATGCGGAATCAAGAGTACTGCTTGTCGACCCTGAATTTAAAACCCTTGCAGAAGAAGCGTTAAAGCTGATCACTCAAAATATTATTGTGATTGATGTTTTTGACCATGCGTTTGAGGGTGAACAGGTTGCAATTGGCCAGTATGAATATGAGTCGTGGCTGGCACAGGGTAATCCAGATTTTGAATGGTTACTCCCACAGGACGAATGGGATGCGATTAGCCTCAACTATACCTCTGGTACAACAGGCAATCCGAAAGGCGTGGTTTATCACCATCGTGGTGCTTACCTCAATGCGGCAAGTAATATTTTGGCCTGTGGGATGAAGCCGCGTGCGGTGTATCTATGGACATTGCCATTGTTCCACTGTAATGGCTGGTGTTTTGCCTGGTCAATTGCCGCAAGTGGTGGCACCAATATCTGTTTACGCAGGGTTGATCCTGTATTGATCTTTAAATATATCGCTGAGTATAAGGTCGATTATTTCTGTGGTGCGCCGATTGTATTGTCCATGCTGATCAATGCCCCAACAGATCAACGCACATCATTTGATCATCACATCGAAGTCATGGTGGCTGGAGCTGCCCCGCCCGTTGCGATTATTGAGGGCATGCGTCATATCGGCATCAACGTCAACCATGTTTATGGTTTGACCGAAACCTATGGTCCATCGGCATTATGTGCATCACAGGCTGGCTGGAGTGATTTATCTATTCAGGAGCAAGCGCAGCTTCATTCTCGCCAAGGCGTACCATACCCATTGCAAGACAGTATGCGAGTACTTGATCCTGAAACAATGCAACCGGTACCGAATGATGGGCAAACCATGGGCGAAATCATGTTCCGTGGCAATATCGTGATGAAAGGTTATCTCAAAAATCCACAAGCGACTGAAGAAGCTTTTAAAGGCGGTTGGTTTCATACAGGAGATTTGGCGGTTTATCATCCTGACGGTTATGCCAAGATTACTGACCGCTCCAAGGATATTATTATCTCAGGTGGTGAGAACATTTCCTCCCTGGAAGTGGAAGATGTGCTCTATCGCCATCCTGCCGTACTTACCGCAGCGGTTGTGGCAAAACCAGATCAACGCTGGCAGGAGGTGCCATGTGCCTTTATTGAATTAAAACAGGGTGCATCTGCATCCGCAGAAGAGATTATTGCACATTGCGAAAAGGAGCTGGCGCGCTTTAAAGTTCCTAAAGATGTGGTAATTACTGAGATTCCGAAAACATCGACAGGGAAATTACAGAAATTTATTTTAAGAGAATGGGCGAAACAACGTGCAACAGGAGAATTCGGGAATTATTAAGACAGTGTCCCGTCCTAAAATAGGTTGACACTTATTTCAACTATAAAATGCCTGATAAACCTCATTGGGCGTTTTATATTTTAATGCAAATGGCCTGATCCTTTTTAATGCGTAGAGATTCCTACTTGCATTGCTTGTAATAGGCTTGACGAGTCATTCCAAGATAACGGCAGCATTGCATAATACTTATCCCCGTTTCTTGCTTTTCCCTGATGACTTGCCTCGTGGCTTTTCTACAATGCTGACTCCATAATCTCTTTCGAGTACATCTACAACAGTTTCAAAGAATTCAGCTTTTTGTTGAGTGTTGACAAGTTGGTGCTCAAGTTCTTTAATTCTTTGTTCTAGCGTGAGCGGTGTATTGGGCATGGAGGTTTTACCTGGATGAAAAGAGAGTGCTCACTGACTCCAGTCTAGGTTACCATGCTTGCGAAGCCAAACCAATACTGTTGAACAGCCCTGTATTTCATATTTATCCTGTGCCTGCCTATAAATCATTTCACCTTTTTCGACTTGGTCAACAACTGATAATTTAAAGACGAGACTATAATCTCGTTGTGTTCTTCTAAGCACTCTAGTCATAACACTCTCCAATTTTAGGAATGGAAAGTGTCAACCTTAATTAGGACGAGACATAGATATAAAAAAAGCGGCTCAATTGAGC
>NZ_DDAH01000182.1:0-7161 GCF_002333245.1 Acinetobacter sp. UBA2063 | reverse complement strand
TTTTAAAAAAAATGAGCAGAAACCTAAAGAAGACTACAAATGCTTAAAAAGTTATATTCATTTTTATGATAAAAAACATACTACTTTATCTATGATTAGAAAAAATATTTTTCATGCTCTACTTAAGGTTTTAAGAATTGAAAATATTTCGACAAATGAAAATCGTCTTTATACCATTTCAAATTTAATTAACCACTTAAAGGTAAACTCAGAGCTAAATTATTCAGATCTAAACTTAAAAGTATATCAATGTTGTTTAAAAGTAGTTAGAAATGAAAAAAATCAAGCTTTGTCTGACTTACAAACTTATATTCCTGTATTCATTTCTTATTTTAAAGAAAATCATAGGCTTTCTCCAAAATGTAGTGATTTTATCAATAATGATAAAACTGGTCTTGATCAATCTAGTCAAAATCATTCCTCTGTTTCAAATATGATTGAAGAAAATAATCTCAAAATCGAAATAGCCAGTGTCCATTCAGTAAAAGGTCAAACGCATGATGCCACACTATATTTAGAATCATTTTTTAATCAAGGGTATGGAAACTATGAGTCAGAACGTCTTAGAAATCAGTTTTTAGGTATACAAACAATTCCTCAAACTCTTGGAACACAGAAAACTAGCCATGATAAAATTATCCAATCAACAAAAATGGCGTATGTAGGATTTTCGAGAGCAACTCAGCTACTTTGTATAGCAATACACAAAGCTAGATTTGAACAACATCTAAAGACAATAGATCGAGATATATGGGAGATTAAAGATATATCCAGTTAAAAGAATTGATTGTTACAATTAGTGTAATTCATAGAGTTCTATGAATACGAAGAATAGCTTAAAATTTTATTTCATTTTCTACAAAAAATAAGGGAGCCGAAGCTCCCACCTTTTATCGACTCGCCAACTTAGATTCAATCCATTGATTGATTTCCCAAGCTGACCACCCAACACGACCAACTGTTAAATTCGTCTGTTTGGGAAATGTTGGATCATATTGTTTATGACGCTCATCCATAATGTTATAAATCGTTGCACGACTTAGCCCCGTAATTCGCATAACCTCTTTCAAGTTAATAATCTGATTCATCTGAAAGGTTTGACCTGTGAACGCATTCATGATGTTGACTCCTAATCATTGATGCGAGCGGTGATTCGCTCAGATAATAGGGCCGTCCAATAAAATTTTACTGAGTCCAATCTCGTCCACCCCCATCTAATTCACCGCCCTCACACTCCCCTGTAATCCTTTCTGAATATCCTGTACAAAACCATCCTTTTGATTGAATATAGGTTTCGCCTTAGCTTTTGAGTCAGGCTGTGCCTGCTCAGACTCAACAATCTCATCCGCATAAAACTCCTCCACCAAATCCAATCCCTCTTCCGAATTCACCTCAAACCGTGCATTGCCATAACCCTGCCGTGCTATTGCATCCAATGCACTTTGATTAAATCCAGAAGCTTTGCTTTGCTGATCTATATCCTTTGCCATTTGAATGGCTTGTTGCAGATTCACGCCATCACGTAGTGTTAAATCCACGTAATACACAGGTGTACGATAACTTTGTGTGGTGGATTTACCTCTTAAGGTCAATTGCAACGGTAAGCAGGACAATAAGCCATTGGAGGCTGCATGGTAATAACTGAGTCGTGCTGCCAAAGTGCGAATGCTGTTAAAACCTGTGGTTCTAAAGATAAATGTACCCAGTTCATCCGATTCATCTAAATTGACATGTAGCCTTCCATAAGGTTTACAGTTGCCACCTTGTGCCAAAGGACATAAGTCAGGTGATGGACATGGATGTTGTTCAATCCCTTGATTGGTCAGCCGTTGGCAAGTTTCACCATTACCAACACACACTGGACGTCCTGTTTGGCGGTCAAATAAGCTGTACTCTGCACGTAGATTCAATTCAGGATCATTAAAGATCATACGGACTGGTATGGTTCTGAGTTTTTGGTTTTGTGCTTTAACTCGGAGTTGTTCATCAAGCGGATGCTTCACCCATCCTTCTTTGCCTTGGATTTGGCTGGTAATCGTGAACTGGTCATCCTTTTCGGGCAATCGTTTACCGTTCTTTTCGACCACCTTACCGATACTGATACGTCCAAGTATGGGTGGTGTAATCGCTAAACCTTTGATCATGTTAATGTCCTCTATGCTGCTGTATGGTTTGGAACTGTTTTGTGTTGTTTGGTTAAAAATGAAATAGACATAAAACATCCCATGCGCTGAGGCATGGGATGTTTAGGCGGTCTGTTTTAATGTTGAGTGGTTAAAGTTTTGCTTAGGCTAAATCGGTTTCAATCATCATTGCTGTAGATGTTGAAACGCCGTGAACCTAGTTTGCTTTGTGGAAATTGATTCAGATATTCAGGATGCTGTTTAAGTAAAGCCTTGCTATCTAAGCTGATTGAGTCTTTAGACTTCTTCCACGTCACTGAGCCGTTGGTGAATGTTGCACGCTCTGCCTGTTGCATCTTGGCTTGCAATTGATGTTTAAGCAGATCAAATTGTTCTTGATGCTTTTCAATTTGATTGCGTGCTTGAAGCAGTTGCTCAAACTGTTGATTAGCACTTTCGTCTTCGGATAAATCCGTGGAGCTGAGTGGCACATGTTCGGGATAAAGCAGTTGTAAAGCTTTGGCTGCCGATTCACTGGCATCTGCTTCAGGTGGCGTATCCTTTTCCACGCATTCCCAAAAGTAACGTTCAGCATTGATAATGTGTTGAATCACTGATTCAGAGCGAGTGACTTTAAAAATTCGGGTTTCATGTCCACAGATTAAGACGCAGATATGTGCAGCTTGCTTGCCTGTCACTGCCAATTGGTGTTGCACCTGACACAGCACGTATAAAGGCACACCATCACGCCACAGTTTGGCACCATATTCCCCTGCTGTTTTACATTCCAAGATTTGTACATCGGCATCACCTGTTACGGAGTAATCCAAATTGGCGAGCATGAAATGTTTATCAGGTTCAGGATGTTGTAACACTGCATTGACCCGACGGACTTTGTAGTTCGTGTGCATGCTGTAGTATTCAGCCACCAAGGGTTCAAGGCGTTTGCCCCAGTACAGAGGTGCATGCCCTTCACTTTCATCTTCGATGCTTTGTTGAATTCGTCCTGTTTTGATCATCCATAGTTCGAGCATCGACATATAAGGATTGAGCCCACAGGCTGCGGCACAATCACTACTGCCGATGCCTTGTCGACGTACTGCTAACCATTCAGCTTGGATGAGTTTCTTGGTATCCACAAAGCGTTTGGCTGTAAACAGTTTGGGACGATTAGCATGGGTATTGACGATTGGATTCGGTGTTACATTTAGAGGCGTGTTTAGTGCTGTATTCATGATCATTTCCTATTTTGTAAATTTCGGGCATAAAAAAGCCACATCCGAAGATGTGGCTTGCTGTTGTATTTGGGGTGTATTGGTTGGTTAATGAATTGAAGTTAGGCAATTATCCTTAAAGCCTGTTCCAATCCACGTTGTTTTAAGCCTGCTCCTGCACCAAACCAAGCTGAATCAAGTCGATGATCCTGACTCATGGCTCGACGTTCATGGTCAGCAAATTCTGTGATCGAGCACAATAAGCCATAGGCTGTATCTTTGGCTGAACTGAGTTCTGCCCCACGGCCATGCCCATTAAACATGGTCATGACTTTAGACATGGCTCGTCCATTCGGTTCGGTTTTTGTGGTCTCAGCCTGATTGGCAACATTGCGATAGAACTGAATAATGCTGTCATCCTGTTCAGCAATACTCAAGCTGGTATTGTTAAATACAGCATCGAAGTAGGCTGCTGCTTCTTGTTGAGTGACTTTACGCTGACTGAGTTGCTTCATTTCATACATGTGCTCTTCCCATACACGAACGGATATACCCAATTGTTGCTTAATTTTCTCGGCATCAAACTTGGTGCTGTGTGGCACTTTGACCACGCCTGCACTGCTATTCTGTCCTTTTAAAGCAATGGCTAAGGTGTTATTACACACCACACGAATACTGGTGAATTGTGCTGTAGTGGCTAAAGTTCCATCACAAGCGGTGGCAAGAAGAATATAGCCATTACTGACATCTTTACCTTTCAGTGCTGAAGTCTGTCCTGTTCGTGCTAATGCCCAGAATTTCTTGCCACCTTTAAGTACCCCTGCGGTTTCTAATTCAAAGCCTGATTGTTCGGTCAGGTCTTTATAGAAATTTAGGATTTCCATGGGTTGCACCTCTTGATAGCGTTGACTGACTACAGAGAGTGGTGCATGAGTATCGGAACGGTATAGCACTCGTTGTTCTTCATAAGGCATGATGATGCTTTGCCCACGTTCATTCTGTGCCATATAGCTAACATTGGAGGATTCAATGCGCCAGTCCATGCCTGCCTGCTGTGCCCAGACTTCAATTGGTTGGTTTTGCGTGAGCTGGTTGCCTAAGCCATGCCAAGGGGTTTCGCCAACATAGGCCATTTGTTCAAGTTGATGTGCCATAGATTTTGTCCTTATAAACAAAAAGGTTGCTGGACTTCATCCCTTGATTGGAATGAAGTCCAGCAGCCTGATTTAGATTGGTCTTGTGAATATGCTTATTAAGCCTTATGTAATAGGCTCAATAAACGCATTCAATGTATTGATTCATCTTTATGTTATATAAGTGAAATTTCTTTCAATATGCTCATATGCTTCAACGACTCAACTGTATAGTGCGTGGTTCGTATGTAGAATAAATATCGCCTTCAGCCTACTGCGGTGACATCACAATTTCACGCCCATCCTTCAGTACTGCAACCACCTCTCTGACATTCCGTGGATCACAATTTAAGAAGAAACGCATGGATTTCCCGTACAGAATTGGATTGGCACCATCACGGTAATCGGCTCTACAGTTACCACGATTCTCCACCACTCGATCCAGTGTAATGCTATCGGATAATGAAATTAAATGTAGATAAGCAGTTTCAACCTCATGCTTTCCACCAAAGACCTGATTCTTGATTTCAATGCGGTATTGCATGGATGCATCGCCTTGGTCGGATGGCGTTTGTTGTGCGTCCTTCTCGGCTTCCTGTCTATTCAGGGTTTCCCATTCATCCCAGCCTTTGGCAATAAACTCTCGTATTTCCGCAACGGGAGTGACTTCCAAATTACTCAGGTAATAACCTGCTGTAGCTGCCGTTTCTTCACTGGGTGATTTTTCTAAAGACTCTAAGTCCTGTAATTCTTTCTCAGTCAGTTTTTCAACTTTGACCGCTGGTTTGGCTTGTTCAGTTTTAACTGCGGTATTCTGTGCTTGTGTTGCTTCTGGTTGCTTTTCACAACCGACTGTGAACATGGCAATGGTTGCCAACATCATGATCTTTTTCATTTTATCTCCTCCCCCTATTCCCCTTATGCTTAGGCATTCACATCAAGGTGCTGGTCTATCCATGCATTGTTGGTAATATTTATCTTTAAAGACTTGTTTGGTTTTTTCGAAAGTTGCCGTCCCACCTCGACCATATTCAAAGGCGTCATGAATCATCGGTCTGAGTTGTTCTCTCAGCTCATCGTTATCGCCTGCAAGCATGTAAGTCGCTTCGGCAAAGCCTCCATAGGTCAAGCGTGCCTGCATCACGCTTTCAGCCACATTAGCTTCTTCTTGACAGGCTTTCTCTTGTTTGGAGCTACAGCCTGTAAGCAAAGCAATTGCGACTATCAGAAGTAATTTATTGTTGAACATGTTCTTACCCCCTGCATTTGCCTACGGTATAACCTCTGGCAAAGTCCAAACGACGTCGGTCTTCATCATTGGTGATCGGTACAGTAAAGAACGGCTTGCCGTATTGTTCACGAATGCTGTCATAGCGACAGCTACAGGCTTCTTCATTTTCCACTGCGGTTTTAATGGCTGTATTTGGATACATGCATTGTTCGATATAGGCTTTACGGTCTTTGGCATCCGTAGATGAACAGGCAGCTAAAACAGGTAAAAGGAGTACAGCAAGCATGCTGAATGTTTGAATTTTCATAAAGCTCCCCTCTGGTATTGTTCTGTATTGAAATCAAAATTTAAGACACAACGACGCATACTCCCGAGTCAGGAAGATGTTCGGAAATGAATAAAATGAGACGAATAAATCCCATCAACTGCTTGGTGAAAAATCAGTTGCTTGAAATAGAATTCAGTACAGTAAGGGGATGTTTTGAATGACCATGACGGACTCCTATATGCATAAGAAGTTCTACCGAATCACTGTCAATTGATTATGGTGGCAGAACGAAAAGGGGTTGACAGACTGGGCATATAGAACCAGCACGCGCGAACGCGTCCCCCTCCCGTTCTACCGCAAAGGGGGACGAGAAGGTTTCGCACAAGACTTATACTCAGGAAGAATATAAGTACCTGATACGCTATACGCTTGGTCTGTCAAAACCAACTGACAATGTAGGTCAGCACGCTAAGAATAATGGTGAGGGCAAGCTAAGTCAATTCAGGTGGTTAGGAATACGGCTTGAACTTAAACTTTTATAATACTATTTAATAAAATGTTTGATCTTTATCATAAAGTTGTTAATACTCATACTTCATTTATCTGCAGTATTTAAAGAAGGTAAAGAAAATGAGTCTAGAGCGTTTTAAAGCACAAGCAATTCGAGATCTAAATATTTATGAAGCAACGCCTGCAATCACAAATGAAGAATGGATAGCTTTTGCTAAGCAACTTGTTGCTTCAAATTCAAAAACAATAGCAGAAGCAAAAAACATATTCCTAGAAATGTTTGAAAGTAAAGAAATTATTTTCATTGCATGTGAGAGTGTCGATAACACGGATTTAAATGCTCTATTAATGATGGCGATTCAAATAAGTAAAATTTAAAAATATAATTGTTAACATAAATATTTAAACTACTGTTTTTATGGGGGGGGTAGAATGTCTGACCAAGACTTAGCTTATCATCTACAGATAAAATTCGGATTATCTTATAATGAACCGAACTCATATCAAATATTAGCTATCAAATCGGACATCAACCAAATTGTTAGAAGTGGTAGAACACCAACCCAAGCCGATTGGATAAGGATCATTGGATTTCACTGCAGAACTATTGGGACACATTCTCGATTTGGAGTTGATAATAAAGATTTGAATTTTTTACTTTTATTAGCAATCCAAACCAGTA
>NZ_DDAH01000037.1:0-43553 GCF_002333245.1 Acinetobacter sp. UBA2063 | reverse complement strand
TAAATTATTTTGATTTAATAATTCTTAAAAGCTATCAACAAAAAAATAAGGCTTAGTTTGGCTATGTTGTGCTAATTGGTTGGCATGAGCTGCATGTGCAGGGTTAAAGTCAGTACCATAAAAATTGGCATCAGTACTTGCTGCATGTATGTTGATGCTGACACCTTGCCCAAAGCCAAGTTCACAATGTGTTTGATTTGTCTGAATATCTGGACTATCTATCCCATTTAAAAGTAAACAGAATTTTTGGAAGTTAGGGCTAAGATCACGATAATATCCATAGGTGTAATTGACTTCAGTTTGGTAGCCATTGGTCCATGTTGTTGTCATGTATTCATCCAAAATATAATTGTTGTTAAATAAAGCCATGTTTTTGATTGTACATATCATTTAACAAAAAAAGCCACCATAAAAATGGTGGCTTTTTAAACTTAATGTAAATTAGTTTAAATTATCAAGATACTTCTCAGCATCTAATGCTGCCATACAGCCTGAACCTGCTGAGGTAATCGCTTGACGATAGATACTATCAGCTACGTCACCAGCAGCAAAGACGCCTTCAATTGATGCTGCCGTTGCATTACCCGAAGTACCACTTTGAACTTGAATATAACCATCACGTAAGTTCAATTGACCTTCAAACATCTCTGTATTTGGTTTGTGTCCAATCGCAACAAATAGACCTTGTACTTGAACATCTTGTGTACTTGAATCCTGGGTAGATTTGATACGTACAGATGTTACACCAGTATTGTCACCGAGTACTTCATCTACCTGATGGTTCCAGATGATACTGATCTTGCCTTCTTTTTCTTTGGCAAATAAATGATCCTGTAAAATCTTCTCGGAACGCAGGCTGTCACGGCGGTGTACCAGTGTTACATGGGCCGCAATGTTTGAAAGATAAAGTGCTTCCTCAACCGCAGTGTTACCGCCACCCACAACCATGACATTCTGGTTTTTATAGAAGAAACCATCACAGGTTGCACAGGCGCTCACCCCTTTACCCATAAACGCAGCCTCAGATTCCAGACCCAGATATTGTGCAGTTGCACCAGTTGCAATAATCAGCGCATCACAGGTGTATTCTTCCATATCGCCTTTCAGCACAAATGGACGGGTTTTTAAATCGACTTCATTGATGTGGTCATAGACAATTTCTGTACCGAAACGTTCAGCGTGAGCTTGCATGCGTTCCATCAATACAGGACCAGTTAATCCCTCTGGGTCGCCTGGCCAGTTATCCACCTCAGTGGTCGTTGTTAACTGACCGCCAAGCTGCAAACCAGCAATCAGCGTTGGTTTGAGGTTGGCGCGTGCCGCATATACCGCCGCACTATAACCCGCAGGGCCAGAACCCAGAATAATCAACCGTGAGTGACGAGCGCTCATTAAAGAACATCCTTTTTATATTGAAAATGCTAAAATTATACGTGAATCCACAGGGGAGTGGCGTAAATCCATGAGGATAATATTGATAAACTCAATCGAATTGGGCTATATCATCAATAGGGCTGTTGATATTTCGCCAGTGCTTTACGATCAAGTCAACACGCCCACGATGTTAACAACAACAGTAAACAATCGTGCATCTTTTTTGTAAGAACGAGTGCATAATAGAGAGCGTATTGATTGAAGATTCTTGATGAGCTTCATTAATTCTAATGATAAATGAATTGGGTTACAGGATTGTATATGACTGCGGTGTCAAGTGTTTATGCACAACGCTTTTTAATGACATTATTTTTGATTTCTTTTGGCATTTACCTATTTCTTGCCACAGTGACCTATACACCATTTGATCCAGGATGGATGCATATTTCCAGTGATACCCAACAGGTTTCCAACGCCAGTGGTGTGGCAGGTGCATGGATTGCGGACTTGCTGTTTGGCTTTTTAGGCTGGGCCAGTTTGCTGATTCCGTTGTTCCTGTTTATGGAAGCGATTCAGGTCTGGTGGCCAAGAAGTTTTCTCAATCGTCCGTTTCGCTATGCCGCCCAGTTTTTCCTGATCTTATCATTTTCTAGCTTGTTGTATTTACATTGGAACACGCCAGCCGATACGTTAGAAAATGCGGCAGGCGGCATTATTGGCTATGAGCTGGGACAGAGCTTATCGCAGTTGCTGACGATTTATGGGGCAACCTTCTTCTTACTGGCATTTGGCATTGTATTGATTACTCTGGCATTTGGAATCCAGTGGGATAAAACTTGGGTCACTTTAAAGAAGACACCTGCTTATTTACAGGATTTATTTTACAAGAATGTACCACAGAACGAGTCCGCTTATGACTTGACTGAACAATTAGCCCAAGAAACTCCTGCCATTAAAAATAAAGTGCAAGCAGAAGCTACAGTTACCAGCACCCCTGAGATGAAAGCAGTTGATCTAGTACAAAATGATAAAACTGCTACAGCTAAAGTGGAAGATACACATCATCAACAGGTGGCAGAAAGATTATTTGCGGATGTGGTTGCGAAAGAGCAGCAAAGTGCTCAGTTAGAAGAAGCCGATGTCATTGAGGATTTTGAACAAACCTTACAAAAAGCACATCAATTGCAAGCGGAAAGCCAACGCCTGATTCAGACAGGTGAAGTGTGGCGTGCGTTGCAAAGTGACGAGGTTAGCCATAAACAGGAAATTGATGCGCTATTAAAGGCGGCCGATGATTCGCATCAGCCTGTGGTATCTGACGGCACGATGCAGTCTCAACCTATTGAGCCTACCCTGCAAAGAGAAAGCGGTAGCAATTTAGACTGGAATGATGACCAGATTTTTGATGAGTTGCTGGCTGCCGTTCCAAATAATAAAATTACGCCGCATACGCCGTTTACGCAAGATGTTCCAGCACATTCAAACTTTCATGAACAAGTGAATGTGGTGGAGTTTGAAGCCGATATAGAGGCATTGATCGCAGAATCGGCACAAACCATTGTAGTCCAGCCACATGCGTCTTCAGTTCAAAATGTTGTTCAGGAAGAGAAGCACAGTTCTACAAGTGAAGCGTTTGATGAGTTTAACGATCTTCTTGTTGATGAAGAGCAGGAAAATATAAGACCTCAAGCTTCAAGTTATGCTCAGTCCTCTGCTTTTGTAAAAGTGCCAATTGAGGTCGCCGCACCAAAAGAGACACTTTCCAAGGAAGCCTTTATTGAGGCCTGGCAGGAGACCGCAGGTAAGGCTGAACCTGATGCAGAACTGAATATTGAAGATGATTTTGATCTGGATGCGCCATTAACCGATTCGTTTGGTCGTCCAATGTCCCGTGCCATGCAGGTGGCGCAGAAACGCCGTGACTTGCCAACCTTACCAGGTCTGGAACTACTGGATGATGTTGATCCAAATAAAAAGGTGAACTTCACTGCTGAACAATTAGCCCGATTGTCAGAGCTTCTGGAAATCAAGCTACAGGAATTTAACGTTAAGGCACAGGTGGTGGAAGCCCAGCCAGGTCCAGTGGTCACACGTTTTGAACTTGATCTTGCACCAGGGGTCAAGGCATCCAAAGTCACCAATATTTCGCGTGACTTGGCGCGTTCTATGTCGATGGCTTCAGTACGTGTAGTTGAGGTGATTCCAGGGAAACCGTATATCGGCATTGAAGTACCGAACAGTAGCCGTGAAATGGTACGTTTGATCGAATTATTGGAAACACCAACGTATCGTGATCCCAATAATTTAATTAGTATGGCGATGGGTAAGGATATTTCTGGTAATCCTGTACTGACCGATTTAGCCAAGGCGCCACATATGCTGGTTGCGGGTACTACAGGTTCGGGTAAATCGGTTGCGGTCAACTCGATGATCCTTTCGATGTTGCTGAAATATACACCTGATCAGTTGCGCCTGATCCTGATTGACCCGAAACAGCTTGAATTGGCCAACTATAATGATATTCCACACTTGTTAACGCCTGTTGTGACTGACATGAAAGATGCTGTCAGTGCATTAAACTGGTGTGTGAATGAAATGGAACGCCGTTACAAACTAATGTCATTCCTAAAAATCCGTAAACTTAATGACTACAACCGCAAGGTGGAAGAGGCGATTGCCAATGGTGAGGACCTGATTGATCCAACCTGGAAAGCAAGTGATTCGGTTGTGGGGGAGCGCGCACCGCGATTGACCCCACTCCCTTCGATCGTCATCGTTGCCGATGAGTTTGCTGATATGATCATGCAGGTCGGTAAAAAAGCTGAAGAGATGATTACCCGTTTGGCACAGAAATCCCGTGCGGCAGGCATTCATTTACTACTTGCGACACAGCGCCCCTCTGTAGATGTGATTACAGGCCTGATTAAGGCCAATATCCCAACCCGTGTGGCACTGCGTGTCAACAGTAAAATTGACTCCCGTACCATTCTGGATGCGGGTGGGGCAGAAGATCTGCTTGGTCATGGTGATATGCTGTTCCTTGGACCTGGGAAGATTGAACCTGAACGTGTACATGGTGCATTTATCAGTGATGATGAGGTCAACCGTATCTGTGATGCTTGGCGTGAACGTGGTGAGCCTGATTATGTTGATGAAATCCTGACCCCATTTGACGAAGAGCCAACATCCCGTGGTTTTGAGGATGGAGAGGGTGATCCAAGTCGGGATGCATTATATGATCAGTGTGTATCTTTTGTACTGGAAACCCGTAAAGTATCTACTTCATCTATCCAGCGTAAATTTAGTCTGGGCTATAACCGTGCTGCCCGTATTGTTGATCAAATGGAAGAAAATGGGATTGTCAGTGCAATGGGAGCAAATGGCAAACGGGATATTCTGGTTTAACGATCATATTGCATTAACCAAGCCTCTATTCTGAGGCTTTGTCGTTTTTATTTTCTTGTTTTTATATGGTAATAATCACGTTTTTTATTTAAGCTAAACCTTTAAGGTTTTAACACTGGGTTTGGCTATGTGGGTTGCATTATGTACGCTCATCTTTATTCATTTTTGTGCATTGATTACCCCTGGTCCAGATTTTTTCTTAGTTTCCCAAACTGCAATTAGTCGCTCCCGCAAAGATGCGGTATTGGTGGTACTCGGTATTTGTTTGGGTGCGATGTTGTGGTCTTTATTGGCACTCATGGGGCTGAATATTATTTTTGAAAAGATGGCATGGCTAAAGCAGGGCCTTTTAATTGCAGGTGGCCTGTATTTATGCTGGCTCGGTTTCCAGATGCTACGCTCAGCCTTTTCAAAGGGTGATGAAACAGTAAAACAGATGGCCCTACCTCAATCACCTTATCTATTCTTTATGAAAGGTCTGCTCACCAACCTGTCGAATCCCAAGGCGATTATTTACTTTGGTAGTGTATTTTCACTGTTTTTAGCCAATCCTTTATTTGACCAGCATCATTCCCTGCTTTTTATTATTGTGTCAATTGAGACAGCCTTGTGGTTCTTATTGGTTGCCTTTGTTTTTTCCTTGCCCACATTTAGAACTGCATACCAAAACTTTGCCAAATGGATTGATGGCATTTCTGGTGGAATATTCACTTTATTGGGTGTTTATCTGATTGGCAATCGATAATAATAGATATAAAGAAAAAGCCTGCATGATGCAGGCTTTTTTTTATTAAGCGAATTTCGCTAAAACTTCCAGAAAACCCTCTTTTTGACGAGGATACTGTGCGATGACATCATGGATGCGCTGCCCCTCTGGATTGGTTGCATTCAGGTCACGGCCATCTGCCAGAAACTTGGTAATCAAACGCTCATAGTCATGTGGACGCATATGCTTGAATGCATGATAGAGCACATGGAAGTCAGCATTTACACCCGCTGGTGGAAGCTGGTTGAGGTAGGCAAACACACGCTCATCTGACCATTCTTCATTGAAAGTTGCTGGCTGTGATAATGCCATGACAATCTCCTCAGTTTTATAAAACAATAAAGGCAAAATCCTTGAAGTGGATGAAAGCAATGCTTTCCAAATCCACTCACGTATTCTGCCTTTATTTGCGAAAAATCGCTAATAGAAAAACTTCTATCGTTCTTCAGGTAAATTGATATTCATCTCAAGCATTTCGATATTTGCTTCTGAACGAACCTGCATTTGGATATGCTGTTCATCCACACCACGCACATAACGACTCACCACTTGCATGATTTCTTTCTTCATTTGATCAAGTTTGTCTTGCCCTAAACGGCGACCCAATCCCTGTTCAGATGCAACAATGACCTTTAAACGATCTTTAGCCGTTTGTGCACTTGATGGTTTTTCATCACCGCTAAACAGTTTACTCCAGAATCCTGCCATAATTACGCTCCAAATAGTCTAGCCAACCAACCTTTTGGCTGCACTGCAATGTGTCGATAAGGACGGTCTTCGCCAAGGAAACGAGCAACCAGATCATCATAGGCTTGTCCAGCCTTTGCTTCTGGATAAAGAATCACAGGTTTACCTTCGTTCGATGCCTGTAGCACGCTTGAACACTCTGGAATCACGCCTAAAGTTGGAACACGTAAAATATCTTTAGAAATATCATCAATGCTCAGCATTTCCTGTTTATCTGCACGTTCAGGGTTGAAACGTGTGATACAAAGGTGCTTACGGATACGGCCTTCATTTTGTTCAACTTTTCTGGTCTTGCTGTCCAGCATGCCAATGATACGGTCAGAGTCACGAACCGATGAAATCTCAGGGTTAGTGACAATGATGGCTTCATCCGCATGGTACATGGCTAGAATCGCACCACGTTCAATTCCAGCAGGAGAGTCACAGATAATGTAGTCAAATTCCTGTGAAAGCTCGTCGATGACGCGCGCTACACCTTCATCACTCAGCGCATCTTTATCACGCGTTTGTGATGCAGGCAAAATGAACAGGTTTTCAATGTCTTTATCACGGATCAGTGCTTGCTGCAGACGGGCTTCATTATTGATGACATTGACAAAGTCATAAACCACACGGCGTTCACAGCCCATAATCAAATCAAGGTTACGTAAACCCACATCGAAATCAATCACAACAGTTTTATGACCACGTAGGGCTAAACCTGTTGCAAAAGCTGCACTTGTTGTAGTTTTACCTACACCACCTTTGCCTGATGTTACGACAACAATTTTGGCCACCGAATCCACTCCTATTTATGGTCATACGCCCCTAAAAGGGCTTTTTGGTGCTTTTTTGACTTAATCAGTTAAGTTAAAACTGTAAGGGTTCAAATTCAAGCTCTTGCTTGTTATTTAAATAAATATGTACAGGTTTTTTGATCATATCTTTGGGGATATCATCCGCCACACAATAGGTTCCTGCAATCGAGATCAGTTCCGCTTCCAGAGAATTGCAGAAAATACGTGCTGAGCCATGTCCACCTGCGCCTGCAATGACTCTACCACGCGCATTTCCATAGATGTGAATATTTCCAGATGCAATCACTTCTGATCCACTATTCATGCCAGCATTCAGGATAATATCGCCCTGATCCTGTACCAAAGACTGACCTGTACGCAAAATCTCATCATGATATGAGGTGACATGGGTAACCGATGTGTTTTTTTGTGGTGTTTGTATTGCAGTGCTATCGACTGTTTTTTCAGGTGCATGGTCAACGACCTGCTCTTTAGAGGCCTTGATGCGTTGCAAGGGCTGATCGGTAGGCAAAACAGGGAACTGGATTGCGCGTGCCTCATCTCCCAGGATACCATCGATCACCGCCATTGGCTGTAAACCCAAATCAATTAACAGTTGGATCAGGGCAATCAGCTCTTGCTCGACGGTACTGTCAATAATGACTAAAGTCCCTAAATAAGAACCCTCATTGAGTGTGCTTGTCAGTTGCTGTCGGATTGCAGCATGGTCATTTGTGTCGAAAGTCAGTCGACTAAAATTCACCATTCTGCCCGTAATCCGTATATCAGCCATAATTTATCCTTCAGGGCTTTTTAAGCACTCTATTGTATAGGGTCTGTTGATATTTCAGCCATGCATTGCGTTATCGGCTAAAACGACATAAACAAGGCATGAAACGTAGGCAATGGCGATCCCCTTGTCAAGTTTCATAACGCAGTTTAGGGAAGTTTTAGCCATAACCCTGCGGGACAGGGACATTTTTTGCCGCTACGGCGTTATGTCTTATTTATTTAGAATGACTAAATTGCATAAGCCACGCCTTGTATCGTCTAAAAAATGTCCTCTGTCGCAATGAGAGCTGAAAGCTCGCAAGGTGAAATGTCAACAGACCCTAAGGGCAATGCCCTGCATATGTTGTAAATAAGAGCAAATGCTAGAACAAATTACAGTAATTCTCTAGCGTGATTGGTAAATTTTCTTGTCAACTTTCTGATTTTTTATCCAATTGATCGTATTCCTGCAAAGTTTGCTGCCATTGTTTGATCTTGACCTGCTTTCGTATTGCTTCAAGGCTTTCAAATACCACCGATTCCACCAGCTGTTCCAGATATTGGTTGTCAATGTTCAGTGCACTGACCTTTTCTGCGATAAGTTGATAGTTTTCATTGGGGCGATGTAGGGAACCTGCTGTAAATGGCTCAATTAAACCCGCACTGATATTCTCACCCAGACGTTGTCCAATACTCTGAATCTGCTGTTCAATCCGCCCCCCGACAATTGGAATCAAACGCAGCAGTTGTGTCAGCTCAGGTGTATCCTCAATCGCCTGATTAACGATGATACCCACTTTCTGAGTAATCACAGGCTGTTGCTGCTGTAATGCCTTGGCTAGCGATTCCTGTAGCATGGAGGAAAGCGTGATTGTAAACAATTCACGATGATGATCAACCAGGTCGTGGATAATCTTTTTGTGCGTGGAGCTGGTTTCAAGTTCGTGTCTTATACCATCAATCACGGTGATCACCACACGGTCAGACAGTTCTTCCATGATCACACTGTAATAAAACATCGCCTTAATGCGGATATTGTCTGGGATGACCTTGTAGCCAAGTTCATATAAACGGTAGGCGATGATACCTGCACGAAATAAGCGCAAAAAACGCAGGTGTGGAATAATGGCTAGGATTTCATACCAGTGGATAAAGGGAAAGAACCACCAGCGTGCATGATGTTTTTGCACAATTGAGAGTAGCCAGCGTACCGCCAGCTCAGTGATTAAAAAAATAATAAACCATGCTTCAGTGGTAATCACCCAGGGATGTAAATATGTACGATAGAACTCAAGGACACTGGGAAGATGGATAGTGTTGAAAAACCATTCCCCAATGTTGCTCATGAGGAAAAAGTTCATGCCCAGACAGAATAGATTGAAAACAATGATAAAGACCATGAAAATATCATAGGCGAGGAATAGTTTGAAAAACTTACTATTCGGATTCACATTATTATATTTAGGGTTTTGTCCTGAGTCCTGCTGGGTCATTTCTTGTTTAATCCCTAAAAAAATTATGGCTTATATTTGGATTTCATTGCAGTAATGAGTTGATCTTTTTCAGTCCAGACCTGATCCACCCATCTTTGGAAACGTTCCCGATAAACAGGATCATCTTGATAATTACCGCCAACCACCCAATTAGGAATGTCAATTTGACGCAAATCCACTGCAATGCGTGGAACATCGCCAAGCCAGAAATCCCCATAGTCTGGTACGCCGTCTGGATAGACAATAGTCATGTCAACCAGGGCATCAATCTTATCTCCCAGAATATTCAAGGCCAATGCCAGACCGCCTGCTTTAGGCTTGAGCAGGTTTTTATATGGGGATTGCTGCTGTGCATGTTTTTCTGGAGTGAAACGTGTACCTTCCAGATAGTTTAATAAGGTAAACGGCTGGCTCAACAATTGTTCACAGGCCTTACGTGCTTCTAACATATCGCGTGATTTCAGCTCAGGATTTTTTGCAATCTGTTCCTTGGTGTGGCGTTTCATCATCGGGAAACCCAGGATTTTAAATGCCTGACCCACAAACGGAATGAAAATAAGTTCCCATTTGGTAAAGAAACGGGTAAGGGGCATACGGCTTAAACCAAAATACTGGTTCACTGTGGTATCCACCCAGCTTTGATGGTTACAAATCATCATATAGCGGCCCTGTAGATTCAGGTCAAGCTTTTCATCAATGCTGATATCCCACTTTAGGTTTGGCAGCACCTTTTCAATCAGGTGGTTGTTTACACCAATCCAGCTATTGGCCAATTGAATATTGGTTTCGTCTATTTTTTTTGATTTTTTAAACAGCTTGGTAAAACCGAGTGCCAAAACAGGGGGACCATGTAAAAACGTGCTTCCTGTAATGACTGAACCAACTGTGAGTCCTTTACTGACTTTTTGCAATAAGGATGCTTTTTTATGGGCAGTAGACATAAATCTAACCTTGAGTGCAGAGATTTAAAAAGATGTTCCAACTATAAACAACGGAAATTGAAATACAATTGTATATTTGAAGATGTTGACATTTTTTATGGATTTACCCATTTTCTGCAATTTTAATCCACTTTATCATATGTGAAGCGCCAAGCATTTATAAAGTTCTTAAAAAACTTTTATTGAAACATATATCTCTTATTTTTAGAAATCCGATAAATTGAAAACAATGGAGAGAATATGAGGATTTTATGAAGTAAAATGCATCAAAATATTACAAAAAGATAAATAAATTGTTTATTATTAACAAAATATCAATGGTCTAGCTGAATTTTCTCATTCATTATTTGATCAGACAAAAATACATAGACAGGAGCTACGCAATGCGTGCATTAGTAATTTCAACACTGGTTGGGGCTGGATTGGTACTTTCTGGTTGCCAAACTACAGGTAATAACGTTGGTGGCGTAGAGTATGATAAAGCTGCCCTAGGTACAATAATTGGTGCTGCGGCAGGTTATGGCATATCTAAAGGTAATGCAAACAAGGCTTCACAAAACAACCGTGCGGCGGCGATTGGTGCGGTGCTTGGTGGCGCTGGTGGTTTGTATCTTGACAATAAAGAGAAAAAACTACGTCAACAAATGCAGGGTACTGGTGTAGAAGTGGGCCGTAATGCAGATGGTTCAGTTCAATTGATTATGCCTGGTAGCATTACATTTGACACCAACAAGTCAAACATTAAGCCAAACTTCTATGGTACCTTGAACAAAGTGGCGCAAACTTTGGCTGAAGATAACCAGAGTGCGATTCTTGTAACTGGTTATACAGACAATACAGGTAATGACTCAATCAACATTCCATTGTCTCAAGCGCGTGCTCAGTCAGTAAAAAGCTATTTGGCAAGTCAGGGTGTATCAGCGAGCCGTATCGATGCGCAAGGTTATGGTTCATCAAACCCAATTGCGGACAACAGCACTGCTTCTGGCCGTGAACAAAACCGTCGTGTTGAAATCAGCATTTATGCAAAACAGTAATCTTCTTTACTGATTTGTGGGAAACCAGCTTCGGCTGGTTTTTTATTGCCTAAAATTAGGGTGTTGGAACTTTTAATATAATTAGTGCGACGAGTGGCGACGTATGGGTTGAGCGAGGCATCATAATTTATACATATCCTGAGATTTAGGATTAGGATTCTAAAACGGAGATGTCTATACTTAGTCTCGCAAAATCGGGCTCAAAAATGAGGGGTATGTACAGATGTCGACTGGTAGTCAACTCAATGACAAGCAATATGAAGCCATGAAATATGTTCAAGGGCCTTTGTTGGTGCTTGCAGGAGCAGGTTCTGGTAAAACATCTGTGATTACCCAAAAAATTGCCTATTTGGTGAAGCAATGTGGGATACCTGCCTACCGTATTACCGCGATGACCTTTACCAATAAGGCCGCACGTGAGATGAAAGAGCGTGTGGGGAAACTACTTTCCCGTGAAGAGGCCAAAGGGCTTTCTGTCTCAACGTTTCATACCTTTGGTTTGAATTTATTACGTTTGGAACTTAAACATTTACCGCTTAAAAATAATTTTTCCATTTTAGATGCTGATGACTGCAAACGTATCCTGATGGACTTGATGCAGCGTGACAACCTGTCTGGTGCGGAGAGTAAGGAACTCATTGCCAAGGCAATGAAGAAGATTTCAGACTGGAAGAATGATCTCATCATCCCTGAACAGGCGCATTCTGTCTGTGAAACAGTTGAGGATGTTCAACTTGCCCATTTGTATCAACTCTATGAACGTAACCTACGTGCCTATAATGCGGTTGATTTCGATGACTTGATTGTGCTGCCAACCCGCTTGCTTCAGGAAAATGCTGAGGTGCGAGAAAAATGGCAAAACCGTGTCCGTTATTTATTGGTCGATGAATATCAGGATACCAACACCGCCCAATATACCCTGGTCAAGCTTCTGGTTGGAGTGATGGGGCAGTTCACCGCCGTTGGCGATGATGACCAGTCCATTTACGCATGGCGCGGTGCCAAGCCTGAAAATATGGCGTTGCTGAAAGAAGATTTTCATAACTTAAACGTGATCAAGCTGGAGCAAAACTATCGCTCCACCAGCCGTATCCTCAAAGCAGCCAATGCCGTGATTGGCAATAATCCCCATATCTTTGACAAGAAATTGTGGAGTGACAAGGGACATGGTGAAACCATTCGGATTATCACCTGTTTAAATGACGATGATGAAGCTGAACGGGTGGTGAAAGACCTGATTACGCATAAACTAATGAATGGCAAAAGCTGGAAAGACTACGCAATTTTATATCGTGGCAACTTTCAGGCACGGGTTCTGGAAACGCAACTGCGCCAAATGCAGATTCCTTATAAACTATCAGGTGGTCAATCATTCTTTGCTCGTGCCGAGATTAAGGATGTGATGAGCTATTTACGCTTAATTATCAATCCAGAAGATGACAGTGCATTCTTGCGTATTATTAATACGCCAAAACGAGCCATTGGTCCTGTGACATTGGAAAAACTTGGCTTGTTTGCGCAGGAAAATACCTTGTCATTGCTTACTGCTTCATCAGACCAGCGTTTAGCTATGGTATTGCCAAAAAAAGCAGCCACACAATTACATGAGTTTGCCGAATTTATTGCCACTTTTACCCGTGAATTACTGGATGATGATACGCCTGTGCCTAAGGTTCGTCAGATGATTATGGAAGCGGGTTATATCGACTATGTCCGTGAACAGGCTGCGACTCCAGCACAGGAAAAAACCAAACTCGACAATATCGAGAGTCTATATACCAGTATTCAAAATCTAATTAATCGCACTGATGATGTTGATGAGAAAAATATTGAAAGCGTGATTCGCAAGCTGGTGCTGCTGGATATGCTGGAGCAGCAACAGGAAGAAGAAGACACGGATAAGGTGAATTTGTTGACATTACATGCAGCGAAAGGGCTGGAATTTCCGTATGTGTACATGATTGGGCTAGAAGAAGAACTATTACCACATAAAAACTCGATTGCGGCTGAAACGATTGAGGAAGAACGCCGTTTAATGTATGTAGGAATTACCCGTGCGCGTCAGGGTCTAACCCTGACTTTGGCTGAGCAACGCAAGAATGGTGGGCAGATGCGTCAAATGACCCCAAGCCGTTTTCTGGATGAATTGCCACAGGATGAACTGGAGTGGCATGGTCGTAAAAAGAAACTTGCCCCGAATGTTGATCCGAAAGAACAGGCTCAACAGCATCTCGCCAATTTAAGAGCTTTATTGAAACGTTAATAAATCATCAGTAGGAATTTGTCATGAAAGTTCAGGTTAAAGTATTAGATGCCCGTTTAGGTCAGGAGTGGGCAATGCCTGCCTATGCAACTACAGGTTCAGCAGGTCTGGATTTACGTGCCTGTTTAGATGAAGCGATTGAGATTGCAGCGGGTGAAACCGTCCTGGTCAAAACTGGTCTGGCCATTTATATTGAAGATCCAAACTTTGCGGGCTTGATCTTACCACGTTCGGGTTTGGGACATAAGCATGGCATCGTATTGGGTAATTTAGTGGGTTTAATTGACTCGGATTATCAAGGTGAGTTGATGGTTTCTGTGTGGAACCGTGGACAAAACACTTTCCGTCTGGAACCAGGTGAACGTTTGGCACAATATGTTTTAGTGCCTGTGGTACAGGCAGAGTTTGAACAAGTGGAAGAATTTGTTGCAACTGGGCGTGGTGCAGGTGGTTTTGGACATACTGGGAAACAGTAAGTTTTTCGTTAATTATCACTTTAAATGCAATGTTTTGCTTAAAAACGTTGCATTTTTCATATTGCTTGTTCCTTAAAATTAGATTAAAAAGCAGCTGATTCATTATTTTAATTTTTCTGAATAAGGACTACTCATTTACTTAATAGTCTATATTTTTTAATTATTCTTAAATGTTGAGAATAGAGGGCTTGCTGTGAATATACAACAAACGTTTCCTCTGAATATTTTTCGTGCTTATGATATTCGCGGAAAACTTTCAAATCTTACCCCAGATATTATATGTTCCATTGCATATGCTTTAGCCCAACAATATAAATATGCTGAGCAGACTCAAATTGTGATTGGCTATGACGCACGTTTAACCAGCCCAAGCTATGCCAATATCATTCAAAAAATATTAGAGCAACAAGGCTTGAACGTGACCAATATCGGTTGCTGTTCATCGCCGATGATGTACTACATTGCCCGTGATTTTGGTGGGAATGGCATTATGGTGACTGCCAGCCATAATCCCAAATCGGATAATGGCATCAAGTGGATTCTAAAGGGTGAACCACCAAGTCCAGAAACCATTCAACAGGTGGGGCATTTGGCCCAAGTCTCTTTGCCCACGAATGGTGATCTTCATGTAGAGACTGTTTTTCACCAGTTTAATCCGCAACATTGTATGCAATATCAGCAATCACTACTGAATGATATTCAGTTGCTGCGCCCCTTAAAAATTGTTCTGGATGGCTTACATGGTTCAGCAGGACACTGTGCCAAACAGGTCTTGCAGAATTTGGGCTGTGAAGTCATTGCATTGCGTTGTGAGGCGAATGGCCATTTCCCAGACCATGCACCCGATCCATCCCATGCTGCCCATTTGCAGCAATTGCAGGCCACGATTATTGCTGAAAAAGCGGATATGGGCATTGCACTTGATGGGGATGGTGATCGGGTCGTATTGCTGGATGAACAGGCACATATTATTAGTCCTGACCGCCTCATCTCTTTATTTGCGCAAATATGCTTACAACAACATCCGCATAAAGAAATCGTATTTGATGTGAAATGCTCTCGGATGGTTGCTGATACGGTGGGGCAACTTGATGGTCAGGCCAAAATGATCCGTACGGGCAGCAGTTTCCTGCGTGCCTATTTGTCCAAATCACAAGGTACAGCCGTATTTGGTGGTGAATATGCAGGCCACTATGTATTTAATGATGGACGTGGCTTTGGCTACGATGATGGCTTGTATGCCGCATTACGAGTGATGGAATACCTCACTCAGTCCAATGCTCAAAGTCTGTCTGAATTGCTTAGTATTTATCCTGAACGATATTGTACCGAAGATACCTATATCAGTACGCATGAGGTCAATCCTAAACAGGTTTTGGATGAGATTGAGCTGCTAAGCCATCATTTAGGCGCTCGTTTAAGTAAAATTGATGGGGTAAGGCTTGATTTTGACGATGGTTTTGGCATTATTCGAGCATCCAACACAGGTGAATACTTCACTGTCCGCTTTGATGCAGATCATCCAGATCGGTTAACTGAGATTCGCCAAAAATTTGTTTCTATGCTGCAACATCAATATCCACAAATTGCACAAGAACTTGCACAGGCTTAATAAGGAGAGGGCGCATGCCACACGAGCATATCGGCATTGATAAAGCAAAAATTTTGATTGAAGCTTTGCCGTATATTCAGCGTTTTGCAGGAAAAACGCTGGTGGTCAAATATGGTGGCAATGCCATGACTGATCCAGAGCTGGAAAGTTCGTTTGCTCGTGACATCGTGTTGTTGAAAACAGTGGGTTTAAATCCAATAGTGGTCCATGGTGGCGGTCCACAGGTCGATTCATTGTTGAAGCGTCTTGGACAGGAATCTGACCGTATTGATGGGATGCGTGTGACTGATGCCGCCACCATGGAAGTGGTTGAAATGGTGCTGGGTGGTAGCGTCAATAAGTCCATTGTCAACCTGATCAACCAGCATGGTGGCCGTGCCATTGGTTTAACAGGTAAAGATGGTAACTTGCTGCGTGCCCGTAAATTACTGATGGAAAAACAGGAAGCCGACGGTTCAGTCACTCAAATTGATTTGGGGATGGTGGGTGAAGTCACAGGTGTTAAAACAGATGTACTGGAAATGTTTACCCAAGGTGACTTTATTCCAGTGATTGCGCCTTTGGGTGTGGATGAAGAGGGCAATACCTATAACATCAATGCAGACTTGGTGGCAGGCAAGGTTGCGGAAGCCCTAGGTGCTGAAAAATTGATTTTATTGACCAATATCACAGGGGTATTGGATGAGAATAAAAACCTGTTGACTGGACTGAGCACGCAGGAAGTTGATCGCCTGATTGAGACTGGTGTGATCTATGGTGGTATGATTCCTAAAGTGGGTTGTGCACTGGATGCGGTGAAAGGTGGTGTAGTCAGCGCACACATCGTTGATGGTCGTGTACCACATGCCACCTTATTGGAAATCTTTACCGATCATGGGGTTGGAACATTGATTACCAATCGAGCAAAACACTAGGATTTTGCAAATAAAAAGAGACCTCATACAGGTCTCTTTTTTCGTCATCATCTGTTCATGTTTTATTCATTGAAGTGTCATTGAAGCGATTTAAGGTAACTCTAGTCATAAGGAGCTTTCATTATGCTAGAAAAATTAAATCAGTATCGTCATACACTGACTTCACCTTTACGCCAGAAACCATCACAAAACCAGTTTCGTTTTGAGTGGGTGGATAATCTAAAAGAATTACAACAAGTACAACGCTTTAGGGCAGCACAGTTTAGCCACCAGTTTGGACTGTCCTTTGAGGATGGCCTGGATCAGGACCTTTATGATTTTGGCTGTGAACATGCGGTATTACGTGAAAAATGGACAGGTGAAATTGTTGCCTATACTCGCCTCAAGTTGTTTCAGGGGCATGAAATTGGGCAGAGCTACAGCGCTCAGGAATTTGAAATCATCCCTCATTTGTCCCATTTACCAAACGTTTTGGAAATTGGACGTACCTGTGTACATCCACAGTTTCGATCTGGCAAGGCATTATCCATGTTGTGGCTGAATCTTGCACCTAAAGTGCTCTGGTCGATGCGTGCCAAATATCTCATGGGTTGTGTCAGTATTCATCTGGAGGATAATCTGGCGCGTGCCTATTATACTCACCGCCAGCTTCAGCAGTTGGCGGATCATCAAAGCATTGACATCCGTTCCAAGCGTGCCTTTGAACCAGAACGTCCTGACTACAGCTTTCCGCAGGATGAAAAGATGCCTAAGCTATTTCAAACCTATTTGGGCATGCAGTCCAGACTCTCCAAACAAGCCTTTTATGATGAGGATTTTAAATGTCTGGATTATTTTGTATTTCTGGAAGTGAACAAGATCGCCACCTCATTTGTGATGAATAAAATGGCGCAACGGTAGGAATTATCACACTTCATCCAATAGTGCGCACATATTCAGATTTACAAGGCATCTGAACCTCATGCACAATAGGCATAGATGTTAGCAAGTTAGAAGATATGTGCCAGCTATTAGGAATGAATTGCGCCACCCCTACAGACATTACCTTTTCTTTTCGTGGTTTTTCCCAACGAGCTGGTGTCACGTCTGATCACTGTGATGGTTTTGGTATTGCTTTTTTTGAAGATAAGGCCTGTCGTCTATTTGTCGATAATCAGTCTGCGGTTGAATCGCCAATTGCCGATTTAATTCGCAATTATCCGATTAAGTCCCGTAATGTGATTGCACATATCCGAAAAGCAACACAAGGCAAAATTACGCTAGAAAATTCCCATCCATTTTTACGTGAGTTATGGGGGCGGCATTGGATTTTTGCACATAATGGCGATTTACATGATTTTAATCCCCAACTCAGTGGTCGTTTTGAACCTGTGGGCAATACCGATAGTGAACGTGCATTCTGTTACTTGCTGGATCAAATGGTTCAAACATTTGGCTATACCGAGCCTTGTATCGAAAAAGTCTTTTCCCTGTTAGAGCGTATTGCGCCACAGATTGCTGAATTCGGCACGTTCAATTTTTGCCTGTCCAATGGCAAGGCACTGTTTAGCTATGCAACCACCAAGCTGCACTGGCTGGTACGTGAATACCCATTTCAGCATGCCCACCTGATTGATCTGGATGTCGAGGTTGACTTTAGTGAGGTGACCACCCCAGAAGATCGTGTGGCTGTGATTACCACTGAACCTTTAACGCATAATGAAGCGTGGAAAGCGTATCAGCCTGGAGAAATGATCCTGTTTGAACATGGTCAACCGATTAAATATGCCTTAACACGGGTTGAGCGTCTTATACGCGAAGCTGAAAATCCAGCACTCAAGCGCATAACTAAGGCAGACCAGTATTAGGGAAGAAAACAACAGCGTAGCTATTATTTTATTCAGATATTGTAGAGGATATTCATTTTGCTGTCTTAAAAACACTTGCTGGTTTTAAAGCAGGTTATGGGCGTGAAAAGGATATTTCTGATTTAAAGTTGATAGTACAATACCTTGAAAACCTGAATATTGGATTTTAATACTAAAGTATAATTTAAAATAATAAAAAATTGTTTTTATTTTAATGAAATAATGCAGTTAATTTTATCATTGGTTAAAAAATACTTGAGTGTTTTGATCGGTCATAATATTAAATTAAATAGAAAACAATAGGTTAGTTGTTTTTAAGTGAAAATTTTTAAAATCTGACAAAAACGCTGTGTTTTTATTTAAAAAATTTGTCGATATGATGCTTTTATTCACTAAATAACATTGGTTTTAAGGTGGTGTGTCGGGATGAAGTGGTCTGTCGAATATAATACAGGAATAGACGTCATTGATGATCAGCATCGTCGTATTCTGGATTATATTAATGAAATTGCTGATTTAAAATATGCCAGTGATCGGGTAAAGATGAAAGGAATTCTGGATAATATTATTGATTATACCCAGTCACATTTTACCTTTGAGGAAAGCTTGCAGGAAGAGGCAAACTATAAATACCGTATACCACACAAGCGCGTACATGACTTATTTATCAAGAAAATAGAGTCCTATCGAGAGCGTTTTGAGTGGGGGCATGATAAATAAGGGATCGAACGAGTAAAATAATAAATGATGCGCGGCAAATCATCTGAATGGGTGATTTGCTTTTTTCTTTCGGCATCTTTTGTTTTGATTTTCAAGCTTGAGAAAGGCAAAATAGATTGAATATTTCATTGTAAGCTCCATAAAGAAGTGCAATGAGTTCAAGGATTTTTTCAAGGAATGCATTATGCAGGACACCGCTCTGTCACGCTGGCTGGCTCCAGTGATGGCATTTTGCTTATCTTTTGTCATGATCACAACATTAGCCCCTACCGTTGGTATCCAGATTGATCGTCAATTTGACTTCTGGCTGTTGTGGTTGGGTACTATGTTTGTGTTGGCATTACCCATTGGCTATCTTGAAATTGCTTTAGCAAAGCGTTCACAGACCACAGCATTACAGGCACTTTCCAGCTTAACACGTGATGCGGATGCCTCACCTAGATGGCGTCTGGTTGGCTGGTTAGCTGTGATTTTTGTTGCCTTTTTTACAGGGAGTGTTTTAACCACAGCAACGCATGTGGTCGCTCTGCAACTTGCAGCAGATATGTCTAGCCAAATTATTTTTGCGGTTTTGGCAATCATCGCTGTTGGCCTGTCCTTTATTCCACGTTTATTTTTAATTGCACTGACAGCAATTGGTGTGATTAGCGCATTTATCCTTGCCAATGTAATAGGAACCCAGCTACAGGCATGGCACTGGACGGGTGTCGAGTTTAGGGAATGGGGCAATGCAACCGTTTTGGCTCTGGTGGCCAGTGGTTTAGGCTTGGGGCTATATTGGCAGAGCAGCCTATCTGCAATTAAAAAGCAGGAAAATGCAACTTCAGCCACATTACCGATCTGGATAGCCCAGTTATTTGCCGTGATTGCTTTTGGATTCTTTTCAATTCAGGCCCAGCTTCCAGCTCTAGCCTGGGTGTTTGCTGCAATCATGTTAGCCGCGTTATTGATTCAATTGGCGAAAGAACAGTTGGCACAACGTCAACTTGCAGTCATTGTGCAGTGGGTGATTATTGTTGCTGCCATTGCAGTTTGGATCATACCTCAGGTTGAGCAAATCTTTAATGTTTTACTGATGTTATGGGGACTGGTAATTTGCCTGATCTATGCCATTTTTGCAGGCTGGATCATGAAGATTAGCCATCTGCGTAAAGCCATGAATTTTAGCAATGAACTGTTTTATAACCTGTGGCGTATTGCCGTGCGTCTGGTGTTGCCACTTTCCATTATTGTTGCGATGGCGGCCGTTATCGCACAAAGTCTATAATGGAACAGGGCAAGCAAGTCTGGGTTGCCTTTGCCAGCCCTGAGCAACAATTTCATATCGCCGTTGCCTTTATTGAGGGCATGACTGCATTGCAGGCAATCCAGAACAGTGGCTTGGCTGATCAGGTCAGTTTACCCGAACCTTTGCAGTTGGGCGTTTTTGGTTCAAGAATTGAGGCCGAAACAATATTGCAGGCAGGGGACCGTGTTGAGGTCTATCGCGCTTTAACCATTAATCCCAAAGATATTCGCCGTAAGCGAGCCGCAAAGAATCCAGTTGGTCGATTTGTAAAGGGTAATCGCTTTAGGCCATCCAGTTCATAAATAAAACCCCTCACGAATGCTGCGATGAGGGGTTTTATTTATGGGAAAGTGGTTATAGTGGGGGCGCAGTCAAGATGGCTTCTTTTGATGCTGGTAAACCAGGCTGTGATTCAGGAATGGTATCCAGGCCCTCAATACGTTGTACATTACCATTTTCGTCAAAGTAAACTTTTAAATGTTGGCCATGGGCTGCTGGTATTTTTGCTTTTTTTGCATAGGTGCCTGGTATATAGTTGTAGATGTAGTCCCAGCGCTGTGGATTTAAAGGATCTGTCACAGTTGGACTACCCAGCAAGAAACGGACTTGCTGAAAGCTCATGCCGACCTGTACTTGAGAGGCCTGTGCTTTGGTTAAGGGTGTTCCCTGTGGAATATCAACTTTATAAACACCAAAGACTGAACAACCGCTAAGTACTGAAGTGACGAACAACGCCAGCATGATTTTTTGCATTTTGCTACACTATCCTGATAAATGATGATGCATTTGATTCAAGGATAGATCATACTGCATTTAAATACTAGGGTCTGCTGCCATTTCAGCCATGCCTTGCGTTATCGGTTAGAACGACATAAACGAGGCATGAAACGCAGGCAATGGCGACTCCCTTGTCAAGTTTCATAACGAAGTTTGGGGAAGTTTTAACCATAACCCTGTGGGACAGGGGCATTTTTTGCCGCTACTGCGTTATATCTTACTTATTTAGAATTGCTAAATTTCGTAAGTTATGCCTTGTATCGTCTAAAAAATGCCCTCTGTCGCAATGAGAGCTGAAAGCTCGCAAGGTGAAATGTCAGCAGACCCTACTTGCCTATTCCAACTTAAGATTTGTTGAGAGACCTTTTTTCATGCCTATTTCCAACCAAGACTTACGTAAAGCTGGACTTAAAGTCACCCTTCCTCGTATTAAGATTTTGGAATTATTAGAAAATTCAAAGCAACACCATTTAAGTGCGGAAGATATTTATAAAACACTGCTAGAGCAAGGTGAAGATGTTGGGTTGGCAACAGTTTACCGTGTGTTAACACAATTTGAGGCTGCTGGAATCATTCAGCGGCATCATTTTGAAAACAACCACTCTGTTTTTGAAATTATGCAGGAAGATCACCATGACCACCTGGTATGCCTGAATTGCAACAAAGTTGTTGAATTTACAAATGATGTGATTGAAAAGGAGCAACATTCAGTTGCAGATCAGCATGGTTTTGCCTTAACTGGCCATTCGCTGAATTTGTATGGTTATTGTAGTGATGCTGAATGTCAGGAAGCTTTTCGTAAGAAATAAGTATTCAAGCTCGTAAAGTTTGTTCAATTGACCAAAATTAAACCAATAAAAAAGAGAAAGTTGTGAGCAACTTTCTCTTTTTTAATGGATTAAAAAATCGCTTATTGACCATCAAAGGTAATATTTTTGCTGGCACTGAGTAGTTGATCTGCACCTTCTTCTGAAAGTTTGATGGTGAGACGTAAATCGTTTGGCGAGTCTGCATGTTTAAGTGCATCTTTGTAGGTGATTTCACCTGCCTTATAAAGGTCAAATAACGCTTGGTCAAAGGTCTGCATACCAAGTTCACGTGAACGCTTCATGACATCTTTAATCTCATGGATTTCACCCTTACGGATATAATCTGCCAATAATGGTGTATTGATCAAAATTTCAATGGCAGCACGGCGTGAATTACCGTCAGGGGTTGGAATCAGCTGTTGTGCGACCATTGCTCTCATATTGAGCGACAAGTCCATATAAAGTTGGCTATGGCGATCTGCTTCAAAGAAGTGAATGATACGATCCAGCGCCTGGTTGGCGTTGTTGGCATGTAGGGTGGCTAATACCAAGTGGCCTGTTTCCGCAAAGGCAATGGCATAGTCCATGGTTTCACGGGAACGGATCTCACCAATCAGGATCACATCAGGTGCCTGACGTAAGGTATTCTTCAATGCAATCTCAAATGAGTCAGTATCAATACCCACTTCACGTTGAGTGACAATACAACCCGCATGTTGATGTACAAATTCAATTGGGTCCTCAATGGTAATAATATGACCCTTTGAATTTTGGTTACGGTAACCAATCATCGAAGCTAATGAGGTTGATTTACCTGTACCTGTTGCGCCTACAAAGATAATAATACCACGTTTGGTCATGGCGAGTTCTTTCAGCACACTAGGGAGCTTGAGTTCATCCATGGTTGGAATAACAGTTTCAATACGACGTAAAACCATTCCAGGCATATCACGCTGTTGAAAGGCGCTTACACGGAAACGAGCTGTTTTCTCACGATTGACGATTGCAAAATTACACTCTCTTGTTTCAGCGAATTCTTTACGCTGCTTATCTGACATAATTGAATGAAGTAACTGACCAACGACTTCACCTGAGAGTTTAGATTTTGAAACAGGCACAATTTGACCGTTGATCTTCATTGAAGGTTCAACATCTGCAGTGACAAATAAATCAGATGCACTTTGTTGAATCATCAGATTAAGTAAATCATTAAAATCCATATTATTTCTCTAATTCATTTATTTTTATAGGAATGATTCTGGCTGTTTGGCTGCGCTACGAGCAGTTTGAGTATTGATGATTCCCTTGGATACAAGTGTTTTCAGACTCTGATCCAGTGTGGTCATACCGTAGTTTGCACCTGTTTGAATCGCAGAGTACATTTGGGCAACCTTGTTCTCACGGACAAGGTTACGAATCGCTGGAATACCAATCATGATCTCGTGCGCTGCAACACGACCACCACCATTCTTTTTCAAGAGTGTTTGGGAAATCACCGCTTGCAGTGATTCTGACAGCATGGCACGTACCATGTCTTTTTCTTCAGCAGGGAATACGTCAATCACACGGTCAATGGTTTTTGCCGCAGAGGTGGTATGTAGTGTACCAAACACCAAGTGGCCCGTTTCCGCAGCAGTCAATGCCAGACGAATGGTTTCCAGGTCACGCATTTCACCAACCAGGATAATGTCAGGGTCTTCACGCAGTGCTGAACGCAGTGCTTCATTGAAGCCATGTGTATCACGGTGCACTTCACGCTGGTTGATCAGGCATTTTTTAGACTGGTGTACAAATTCGATTGGGTCTTCGACCGTTAAAATGTGGTCATAGCGGTTTTCGTTGATATAGTCGATCATCGCCGCAAGTGTGGTTGATTTACCAGAACCCGTTGGCCCTGTCACCAGTACAATCCCGCGTGGATAATCACAGATTTCCTTGAAGATTGAACCCAGCCCCAGATCTTCCATACTTAAAACCTTTGATGGAATGGTACGGAACACCGCACCCGCACCGCGGTTCTGGTTAAACGCGTTCACACGGAAACGGGCAATGTTGGGAACTTCAAATGAAAAGTCTGTTTCCAGCTTTTCTTCATAGTCACGACGTTGTTTATCGTTCATGATGTCATACACCAGACGGTGTACATCTTTATGCTCAAGTGCTGGCAAGTTGATTCGGCGAACTTCACCATCCACACGAATCATAGGAGGCATACCTGATGAAAGGTGTAAATCCGAAGCACCGTTTTTGACTGAAAAGGCGAGTAGTTCTGTAATATCCATAATTTCCCCGAAACAAACCAAAATGTCTCATTATTTTGTAGAATAATATACGGCTTTCATTCAGGCTTACCAACACCCTGAGTCCTATCAATGTAAAAAAAGATTTTACAAGTGAGAACTGTGTCAATGAATCAATCGCAACAATCCCGTCAATCCGTATTAGATCAGATTCAACTGGCGTGTGAGCGTGTCCAGCGTGATCCTGCATCCGTGCAATTGCTGGCTGTTTCAAAGACTCATCCCAGCCAAAGTCTGCGGGAAATGTATCAGGCTGGACAGCGTAGCTTTGGGGAAAACTATTTGCAGGAAGCGTTGACAAAAATTGATGAACTACAGGATTTAGAGATTGAATGGCATTTTATTGGTCATGTACAGCGCAATAAAACTAAACATTTGGCGGAAAAGTTTGATTGGGTGCATGGCGTAGATCGCCTGATTATTGCTGAGCGATTATCCAGTCAGCGTATGGACAGTCGAAAGCCTTTAAATATCTGTATTCAGGTGAATATTGATGGGCAAGACAGCAAGGATGGCTGCCAGCCTGATGAGGTTGTTGAACTGGTTAAACAGATTAGCCAACTTCCAAACATACGTTTACGTGGGCTAATGGTGATTCCAGCGCCAGAAAATAGTGTCGCATTTGCCGATGCAAAAACCTTGTTTGAGCAAGTAAAATCACTCCATGCACGGCCTCAAGATTGGGATACCTTGAGTATGGGAATGTCAGGTGATCTGGACGCTGCTATTGCGGCAGGTTCAACCATGGTCAGAGTCGGGACAGCGCTGTTTGGTGCACGGGACTATCATCATTAGAGCTTGGTAATTTGGGGTTTGATTTTGATCAGTTCGGCTGTTCCAAATAAAGAGGCAAAGGGCACATCTTTAGCATCCAAACCTGTACCAACCCTTACAAACTCATCAATCGCTCCCATATTCGTTGCATCAAACAGTATCCATTGTTGACCCAGATAAACTTCAAAAATGGCATGGAAATCAGGTAGTGCCTGGTAAAAAGGCATATAGCCAAACACGATTTGACATGGTGAAATTCTAAGGTAATGAACGAATCGTAACAACTTAAGCTAAGCAAACAAAATGCCAAGTTGGGTTTGCCAGTTTTTAAATGAAGCGTTGGGTTACTGCATATTAACCCACTACTTCAATCCGACTTGAACCAGAACCCATCGGCTGCACCTGAATCTGCACAGGAATCCGTTCATGCATTTCCTGAATATGTGAAATTAAAATGACTTTACGCCCTTGGCTTTGTAATTGATCCAGCGCATTCATCACCATATGCAACGAAGATGCATCCAGCGTGCCAAAACCTTCATCAATAAATAGTGATTCGATTTTCATGGAACCTGAGGCCATATTGGCAATCGCCAATGAAATTGCAAGGGCAGTGAGGAATGATTCCCCACCAGAAAGAGAAGCCACTGAACGGGTTTCACCATCCATATCATGATCGATAATCGCCAGACTAAGCGAGTTATCCAGGCGCTTTAATGTGTAACGTTGCGATAACATCGCCAATTGCTGATTGGCATATTCCAGCAAAATATCCAGATTATATTGTTGGGCCAAATCACGGAAATCTTTGCCCTTAGAATCGCCAATCAAACTGGAAATTTTATTCCAGCGGTATTCCTGCTGTTGTATCTGTTGAATTTGATCTGCAAACTGTTTTTGCTTGGCAAGGTTTTGCTGATGCAATTCAAGCTGAACTTTATATTGATCTCGTTGTTCAAGCTGCTGTTGCAGTTTGTCCTGATTTAGCTGAATCAGTTCGGTCAGTTGTTCATGTTGAATCTCAGGTTGCTGTTGCTGGTGTTCATTGAATAGCTGTTGCGCAGTTTTAAGCGCATAAGCGGCCTCACTCAAGACACGATCCGCATTTTGTAGCGTTAAGCGGATTTGCTGTTCCTGCGTTGAAGAAATGGCTAGCAATTGACTGAGTTGCTGCTCTTCAAAATCTCTGTGCTGCGTCAACCATGCACCGATTTCTGTTGTGCATTGCGTGAATGTTTGTTGGTTGTGCTGGTGCTGTGCTTTGAGTTGCTCTAGTTCATTTTTGTGTTGCTCAAAGCTTTGTCGTGCCTGTTCGAAATTCTGTTTTAGCTGCTGGTATTGATGCTGCAGTTGCTGGCGCTGTTGATCATGTTGATGCAACCATTCATTGGCTTTGAGTTCTGTTGAACCTGCCATGGCCAGAATGAGTTGATTGGCATCCTCACTATTTTGTTGACCCTTTTTCGCAATGTCCTGCAATTGCTGATTTAGCTCAGTATGTTGCGTGTTCAAAGCATTGAGATTTGATATTAATAAATTGAGTTGTTGTGTGCTGTGCTGTTGCTGTTTAGCTAGTCCGTCCGCATGATCAAGCTGTTGCAGGCGTTGCTTTAAACGCTGCACAATCTGTTTTGATTGTACTAATGGTTGTTCCAGCCAAAGTGTTTTCTCATGTGAATCCAGGCAATCCACAATATGCTGAATCTGTTGTTGTAACTGCTGTACGGTTTCCAGTTGATAGGCCGTGTTCTGGATAGACTGGTTTAGATTAAACTGCTGTTTACTGGCGTGATTGAGCTGTTGTAATTCCTGATCAATTTGTTGTTTTGCCTGTGCAGATTGGGTATTTAAGCCTTGCAGATAAACTTCAAGTTCAGGTTGCGAAACATTCAAATCGAGTTGAATATGCGTTTGAGTCAAATATTGCTGTAACTCTTGCTGTTGAGTATTTAATTTTTCCTGAGTTTGTTGCAAGGCGGTTTGGCGCTGTTTTTGCTCAGATTGAAGCTGGGTGAATTGTTGCTGTGTAGTCTGCCAAAGCTGGAAGCATTGTTGCTCTTGCTGTAATGCCTGTTGTTCCTGCTGTTGCTGTAATGCATATAAGGCTTTCGAAACAGGACTTTCATCCTCACGATAGGGGTGTTCAGTACTGTCACAGACCAGACAAGCTTCACCTTGTTTCAGTTCAGCACGTAAATGTTCAATATTCTCGGCATGGAGTAAGCGTTGCTGTTGCAAGACCTGCTGTAATTTTTCCCGCTCGGTTTTTGCTGCCTGAAATTCACTTTCTGCTTTTTGAGTATTTTGCTCGAGCTGTTGATACTGGACTTGTATGGTGTTTAATTTGTGTTGCAGCTCTGAGACTTCATTTTTTAATTGAAAATGATGTTGTAGTTTTTGTTGAATCACATCCAGTTGATTTAGCTGAATCAACACTTGCTCTTTCTGTGTCTGTTTCTGCTCAAGGGTGTGATCAATCTGCTGCGTTGTACCAAACTGCGAGATTAATTGATCAAGTTGGCTTTTATCTTGCTCAAGTTTGCTTTGAGCTTGTTGAATATTCCCCAGCGTATTTTCAACTTTTTGATAATGCTGAATAAACTGCTCTAATTGTTGTACATGGGCATGCAGACCCTTATCCAAAGTTGAGAAGTGGGCACTTTGCTGTAATTGCTCAAGGCAGCAGGTCTGTTGTGTGCCTATATTCTGGATGTTCTGCTCAAGCTGTTGCTGCTGTTGTAGCAAAGGTTGTTGCTGGGTTTCGATGTGCGTCAGTCTGCTTTTGGTTTTTTTATAATCTTCGGCAATATAGTCACGTTCCTGAACGTATTTACGTAGCTGACTCAACTCATCTTGATGTTGCAGCTCAAAATTTTGAAATTGTTGCAGCGCCGTTTCCGCTTGCATATAGCAGACTTTTTCCTGCTCAAATTCTGTGGTTAAGCGACTAAAATGTTGCTGTTTTTGTTGAAGCTGCGGCTCAAGTTGTTGCAGTGTTTTTTGGATTTGCTGTTGTTGAAACACAACAGGGCGAATGTCAGAAAAGATGTCCAATTGTTCAAGCAACTGGCGATCTGTTGCGAGGGCAGTATGGGCATTGAGTTGCGTTTCATGCTGCCGCTGTTTGATGGTGATTTCACTTTCTAGCTTTTGTTGTTGTTCAAACCATTGCTGTTGTTGCTTGAGTTGAGTCCGCTCGGTTTCAAGCTGCTGGACCTGTTGTTGTGTCTGTTGGAATTGCACTTGTATGGCTGCAATTTCTTCCTCGGAACGGATTTCAATATGACCTAAAACATTTTCCAGTTGTTTGCGCTGGTTGGTCATTTCACGGGTTTTTTCAAACGCCAGTTGACCAATTTTGGCAAAGATACTTGAGTTGGTCAGGTATTCCAGCAATTCGCCTCGTTCAGTATCACGCGCCTTTAAAAATGCGGTCACTTCCGATTGTGCCAGTAAAACGGCACGAGTGAATTGTTCAAAACTGAGTTGGGTAATTTGCTGGATATGGCTTTCGACGGCTTTACTTTTATCTGCAATCACCACGCCATCGGTCAGACATTTGAGCGAGCGCTGCACACTTTGCAATTTCCCACTGGCATTTTCACGGGCACGCTTAATTTCCCAACGCGCCTGATAATGTTTTTGGTCTTGTGCCACAAAACACAGTTCAGCAAAGCCGTGTCCTGTACCGCGACGTAAAACGGTCAGGGGAGAGTTGGTCAGCAGTTCAGAACCATCTACGTCCAGAAGCTTGCCGTCACTTTCTTTAAGGCGAGGAATTTTATTAAACAGGGCCAGACACATGGCATCTAAAATGGTGGATTTGCCTGCACCAGTTTTCCCGATAATCGCGATCAAGCCTGCATGGGCTAAAGGATCACATTCAAAATCAATAAAATGCTCACCTGCAAGAGATGCCAGATTTTTTAGTCGAATCGATAAAATTTTCATGGCATGTCCTTAAGAACTTTGATCATCTTCAAGTTTTTTTTGTGCTTCATTCACCAGACTTAAGAAATCTTTGGTGACTTCATCGTCTGCGTGATAGCCCTTTTTCTCCCAGATCTGCTGGAATAATTTTTCTGGTGTCGGTGGCTCTAGGCTAATGCTCTGCTTGTTTTTAGCATTATTTTCATTCGATAAATATTGTCTGGAAATACGCACCAGACGGTAGCGATCTTTCGGCAAGGCATCTTCGAATTGTTGGCGCAAATTCGGCTGTGGAGGAATCGCCGTATGATATTCGATATCGACATATTCTCGATGGTCAATATTTTCGATAGGGCCACTGGGTAGGTTTTTAAGCTGCTGCATGACCGCTGTGAGTTCATCTTTAATTTTATGCAGTTGAATACTTCGTGGGATGACCAATGCTTCAAAATCCAGCTTATTTTCTGGTTTGGTCGAGTCAATCGTGACTTCAACCACTTGGTGCTTATAGTTGATTTCACTAAAGGACAAGGGAATTGGGGAACCGCTATACCGAATATGATCTTGCCCAACTTTCTGCGGTTTATGTAGATGTCCGAGCGCCACATAATCAATGCTGTCATCAAACAGGTTGGTCGAAAGTGCTTCTTCATTGCCAATAATAATTGGCCGTTCTGAATCTGAAGTTTCCCCCCCTTGCATATGGGCATGTGACATCAGGATTAGGGCCTGATCATCTGTTTTGCGCCGTTTTGCCTCGGCAATGAGTTGTTGATGTAAGTAGGCAATGGCATTTTGACTATTAGTGGTATGTTCATTAAAGCCTGTAATCTCCGCAGAGCGTAAGAAAGGCAGGGCAATACACCACGCGACAACCTCTTTTTGTTCATCGTAGATTGGCAAAATTAAACGATCTAAATCTAAATTATTTTCTTTATTCAGGCGAATCACACCCACAGTTTTGGCATTATATTTCGCTAATAATGGCTCAACCTGTTCAATTCGATAGCCTGAATCGTGATTGCCTGCGATCATTAAAGTTTGCATGTGCGGTGCGCGTTCATGCGCATCGGCGAGGAATTGATACAGTTGTTTTTGTGCCTGAGAACTTGGATTAATCACATCAAAAATATCGCCTGCAATCAGCAAGGCATGCGGTTGTTTCTGTTTGATTTGTTCAAGTAACCATGTCAGAAATTGTTCATGTTCATAATGGCGGGAATGATTATAAAAGAATTGCCCCAAATGCCAGTCAGACGTATGAAAAAAATGCACGGTCATGAAATAGAAAATCCCTATTTTTGTATGGGAATAAGGTAGCATAAAATTGTACATGACAATTTGCAAAATAATGGTTAAAGATAAAAGTGATGCTTAAAAATGTATTTTTTATAACTACGACATCTTGAGTCGTTGAGTTTATTCAGTCAACTATAGAGTTGACTGAATTATTGATATGATAAGTTTTTATATTCATGATGTATGAGAAAATATGAATATTCAGGGGATACAGGCAACTTACCGCCGTTTATATCATGAAAGTCCAGTCTGGAAATTATTAAGAGCAGAAAATGCGCCACACATTTTAGCATTTATTGCCGATTTATTTGTCGAAGAAACCGAAGTTCCCTATGGTCGTGCCCGAAGCTTACTGGATGAATTTATTAAATATAGTCGCGAACAGGGATTGTGGCAAACCGAAAATAATGCAGCCTATTATTTAAATAGCTGGATTAAGGCAGGCTGGTTGCGTGAAATGGACGACATGCTCAGCAAGACTGATGCCAGTGAAACAGTATTGCGTTTTTGTCGCAATCTGGACGAGCGTCATAGCAGTACCACTGCCTCACATTTGAGAATTGTACAGGATGCAGTACGGGATTTCGTGGTGGCCATTAGCGACAGTATTGATGATCGGGTAAGCTTATTAGAACAAAAGAAAGCCCAGATTCAACAAGAAATTGATGACTTGCATGCAGGGGTGGTGACACAGCTCAATGAAACGGAGCAACGAGAACGGATTCGGGAAATTTATCAACTGGCTTCTATTTTGACAGGTGATTTTAGGCGAGTTGAAGATGAAATTCGTCAGTTAGATAAAGAGTTAAGAATTGATATGATTGAGGGCAACGCTTCACGAGGTGAAGTGTTACTGGCATTGATGCAAAAAGAGCAATTACTTGCCAAGAGCGATGCTGGCAGTGCTTTTGATGGTTTCTGTCAATTATTACAGGATCAGGATCGTTCCACTGAGTTTCGGGAACAACTACGCAGTATGCTCAATCACCCTGTAGCACAGCAACTTACTGAAGCACAAAAGAAATATCTAGGACAGCTCATGCGTGAACTGGCGCGGGAAAGTGGTCGGGTATTTCAGGTGCGTCGCCGTACTGAAGAGGGATTGCGGGCATATATTGAAAGTGGAGCTGCACTGGAAAATCGTATGATCGAGCGTTTGCTATCGCAACTGGAAAAACAGGCAGTGAATTTAACACTGGAACAGCAGTGCGATTTAAAAACCGAAATGCAGGTGGATTTCGCAGTCGGTTCGGTTCAGATCAGCTCACCTGAAAATTTTGCTTTGAAAAGTCCGAATGAACACATGGATACACGTGGCGTACAGCAACAACAAAATCGTAAAGAACCGAGTAATCAAATGCTGCACTATCTGGACAGTGTACAGGTACGAGAGGTTGCTGAGAAAGCACGCCATACATTGCTGAAAAAAGGGGGTATGAGTATTGCACATTTAACCCAAGAACATCCATTACAGGCAGGTCTGGAGGAATTGGTGGCATACTTACGAATTGCCAAAGCCATTAAAGCGCCGCAATTAACAGAACAAAATGAGCAGATTCAATTTCAGGATCAACATGGCGTGAATCTACAAGCCCGTATCCCGACCTATTATTTAAGTGCAGAATTATTCCCTGAAAATTTAGATGAATTGGCATTATAAGAGTGTACAGACATGCAACCACAAGAGAGCAGTTTTTTTGATAGGGTGCGTCGCCCAACATCAGACGAAAATCATGATATTCAACCGCAGCGCATCGCCGAAGTCGAAGTCGAAGATGAACTGATAGAAGTTGAAGCAGATCAAGAGATGGAGAACGATTTACAGCTAAGTGATGAACTATCTAGTATGCCGCATGAAGCCAGACGGGTTTTGGTCTATTTGATGCGACAGGGAACGATTCTGGCAGCTGAAAATCTAAAACTGTTTGATGTGTTATGTCGTTATGAAACAGTGATTCGCCAGCATCTTGCCGAAGTATATATTCAACTGGTTTTAGATGCCAAACAGGGCGTGGCGTATATTATTAATACTGAAAACATCAATGATGAAAATGACGATACAGCATTATCGGATGATTTCCCTACGCTGATTCGAAAGCGTACCTTAACCTTATATGACACTTTGGTATTACTCATTTTACGGAAATATTATCAGGAGCGGGAAACCGCAGGTGAGCAAAAAATTATTATTGATCTGGAACGAATTCAGGCAAGTTTGACCCCTTTTATTCCGATTACCAATCATGACAGTAAAGACCGTAAAAAACTAAGTGGCACACTAGATAAATTCAGTGAAAAGAAAATTCTCAGTGTAATACGAGGTGAGGATGGGCGTTATGAAATTACACCGATTATCCGTTATGTGGTCAATGCTGAATTTCTACAAAGTTTATTGACCGAATATGAGCAACTGGCAGATAAAGCAGCTATGCATCAATGCGAGCAGAATAAAGGAAAGGTATAATGCAAGAAATGACTTTGGATACTTTATTTGCTCAGGGACAAATTCGTCTGGCTGAGATTTCCGTGTTTAACTGGGGCTCATTCCATAATTTACATACAGCCCGAATTGATCCTGAAGGGACGTTGATTACAGGTGACAATGGTGCTGGTAAATCTACCTTTATTGATGGACTGATGGCATTGTTACAACCTGCCAGCAAAGCCAGTTTTAACGTAGCAGCCGCACAGGGTGACCGTTCAGATCGTTCTTTAGTGACCTATATGCGTGGCAGTTACGGCTCTGAACATGATGGTTCCACTACCAAAGTCAAAAGTAAACGAGAAAAAGCTGTAACCACGGCACTACGAGCCTTGTATATTGCAGAGGATGGTTCTCAGATTACCCTGATTGGCTTGTTTTGGCTTGGACAAGGCAAAAATTCACTCAGTGATGTCAATCGTTTATATATGATAGCCAGTCGCAATGTGTTACTGACTGAAGTATTAGAGATTTTTGCCGATGGTAATACACGCCAACTGAAACAGCATTTTAATCCCAAGACAGATCAGCGTATTCATTATTTTGAAAGTGATTTTAAAAGCTATCAGGATATGTACCGTAAATATTTATTTATGGACAATCAGAATGCACCTGCATTACTTTCCCGAGCATTGGGTTTAAAGAAAATTGATGATTTAACCAAGCTGATTCGGGAATTGGTGTTAGAGCCGAGTAATTTACGAGAAACTGCACAAACGGCGGTGAATGAATTTGCTGATTTGGAAGCCAATTATAAGCATCTGGTGGATACGCGTGAACAGGTGGAGCATTTAGAGCGTTTGCCACAATGTGCTGAACAAATTGCCGAATTGACGCAGCGTTTAGCGCAGCTTCATTTGGAAAAACAATCGATTGCTGCTTATTTTGGTGAATTATTTGCCGCATTATGGACTGAAAAGTTACAGCAGCTTGAACAGGAATTGCTACAACTCAAACAACAATTTCAGCAGATTGAACAACTGGAACAGGATGCAGAGACACGGCAGGAACGTCGTCATGAGGAATATTTACAGTTGGGTGGTCATCAGATTGAAAATCTGCACAAAGAACTGGGTTTTATTACAGATAAACTTAAAAGTCTGGTTGTAGAAGCCTCTCGTTATCAGGACGATGCCCGACAGTTACAACTTGCGGATGATTTAACCGAGCATGCTTTGCTGGAAAATCAGGGCATTGCGACCGAAAAACTGGTCAATATTGAACAGGATACCAAGCAACGTCAGGATGAATTTGCTGAAATCAGTGGCAAATACGCACAAACCCAACAACAGCTCAAGGATATTCAGGCAGATATTCAGGAAATTGAAGCCAGACCCGACAGTAATATTCATGATGTGCATTTATTGCGTTTACGTGATGAATTAAAACAGCATTTATCTTTTGATGAACATGAACTGATGTTTATTGGCGAATTGATTGATGTTAAAGAGCACGAAAAAGCATGGCAGGGAGCGATTGAGCGAGCGTTAGGTGGACTTAAAACCACCTTACTTGTGCCACAGGATCGTTATTCCATGGTGACCAAATGGGTCAATGCACGCAATAATAAAACCCATGTGCGTTTACAGGTGGTCAATCTAAAACAGGTGGAGCATGTCCACTTTAAAGACAATGGTTTTCTCGGTAAATTGCTTTGGCGAGAACACGCCTATCGTGACTGGTTAAAACAGCATTTACAGCGTTTTGATTTAAATTGCGTGAGTGATACCCAAACACTGGATCATATGCCATTTTCCATGACCCAACAGGGCTTGATTCATTTGGAACGAGGACGCTTTGAGAAAAAAGACCAACAACGTATTGATGATCGTAAAGCATGGTGTCTGGGCTTTTCCAACACCTCTCGTCTAAGCTTGCTTAAACATGAATATAGTCAGTTAGAACAACAGTTTAAACAACAGTACCAACAGATTGAACAAGCTCGGCAGTTACTTAATAATGTGAATCAGCAAAAAGGCTTGTGGGAAAGATTGCAGCGTTATCAATGGGATACTATTAATTTACCGTATTGGCAACAACGTCAGCAACAAACCCAACAGGACTTGCAGCGTTTACAGCAGGCAGATTCTGATGCTGAACAGGCTCGCCAGCGTTGGGAAGATGCAAAAAATGAGCTCAAACAGATTCGCTTACAAAAAGGTGAGTCACAAAAAATCCGAGGTCAGTTAGAACAGCAACATCGTGATACCCAGTTAAAACAGCAAAAAGCACAACAAGCAGCCGAGCACGGAATCAGTGATGATGCTCGACAGTTATTGAAACAACGGATAGGCGAAGTCAAACAACTAGATGATGCGTTGCAGGCAGAAGCCGAACGAAAACTTGAGCGTTTAATTGAGCAGGCAAATGACCAAAAAACGACGCTTAGCAATACAGCCAATGGCATTATGGTGTCATTCCGCAGTAAAGATAAATGGGCACATATTCCTTTACAAAGAGAATGGGCGATAGGGCTGGCTGCTTTAGAAGATTATGTTGCCTATTTGCAGGAATTACAGCAGGAGGGTTTGCCGAATCTGGTTGAGCAATTCCAGCAACGTTTGCATAAACACACCGCTCAGTCTTTAAGTGTGATTCAGGATAAATTGAATGCAAATCGGGAAGAAATCATTGACCGAATTGACATGATTAATCAGGTATTACAACGCACGGAATTTAAGCTCGGCAGCTATTTAAGACTGGGCTATAAGAAAGAAAAATATCCACATGTACACGATTTCGAACAACGTTTAAAACAGGTTTTATCTGGCGTGAATAGTGAAGAATATGAACGTCGTTTTAAACACTTGGCGGAGTTAATGGCGATTTTGGACAGAGCCAGTAGCTCGGCAACTGCCAATAATCAGGAAAGTTTACGTTTGCTTGATCCTCGTTATCAAATGTCATTCCATGCCGAAGAAGTGGATGCGCAAACAAGTGAAATAAGGGATGTGTTGGAATCCTCTAGTGGAAAATCAGGCGGTGAAAAAGAATCCTTTGCAGGTACCATTGTCGCAGCAAGTTTAGCTTATGTATTGACACCTGATGGTTATGATTACCCGATTTATAGCACTGTATTTTTAGATGAAGCTTTTTCCAATACCGCTGAAGCAGTTAGTCGTCGTGTGCTAAAAGTATTTAAGGCACTGAAAATACATGTCAATCTGATTACACCCTATAAAAACCTGAATCTGGCACGTGAATCTGCCCGATCATTACTGATTGCTGAACGTGATATTGACCAACATGAAAGTCATTTATGTGAAGTCACATGGCAAGAGATTGATGAACGGATGCAGCAACGCAAACAGACCATAACCACCGAGGCGCAGCAACTTGGAATTGAGCTTCATGGCTAAAACAGTAGCATGGGGAATTTTGCCTGATGATGCCATCGCTCAGTTACGCAAGAAAGAATGGGATCATCCACGGCATTTAAAACAACGTTTGCGCCATCAACGTCCATTCCCGATTGTACTTTCACTCAAAGCCCCGACAGGTCAGCAGGCATTTGCAGATATAGATCATTTCCATACATTTTTTAAGACATGGAAAAATTTTGCCTATCCTGATCTGGTGGAATGGCAACAACGTCAATTTAAACAGTTGGCAACACAGCATGTCCCTGTCAAACTGGTCATTCCTACATTAGATGTCATGGTGGAGTTGTTAGGACAGCAACAGAGACTTAAAAAAATTTCAGACAAAATTTCCTTTCTGTTGCAACAGCTATTTGTAGAGCCACATATAGAATATGCACTATTTTCTACATTAATTGAATATTTAGAACAGATTGAACAATACCCTGAACATGATTGGCAATTACTGATCCACTTGATTGCCCAGCTTAAAGCAAATATGGGCGCAGGGCATTATTTAAGAGCATTGCCTTTACAGCATGTCGATACCAAATTTTTAGAAAAAAATCTGATTTTTGTGGAAGCTATTTGTGATGTCTTGCATCAAGGCGAAATACAAGCAACAGGTGGATTACTCAGTTGGCTTAATTGTCTGGATCATCCTAAAGGCTGGCTAATGATCAAACCCTTATGTGCCAAAGTGCAACAATCATTGGGTGGATTTCCAGTCTTTCAGCTTTCGACTGATGTATTGACAGAATTTGAATTGCCTGCCCAACATATTATTGTGGTTGAAAATATTCAGTCAGGTTTAGCCTTACCTATGTTGGAAAACAGTATCGTGGTCTGTGGCGGCGGTAAAAATATCAAATGGCTCAATGCGGCTTGGCTACAACATAAAAAAGTTTATTACTGGGGTGATCTGGATTCAGAGGGTTTAAATATCCTGAGCATGGTACGCCAAAAAATTCCGGATGTTATTCCTTTAATGATGGATGAAGCCACAGTACTGCAATTTCAGGATAAAATGGTCGATGAACCTGATTCTGTCTTTAGCGAACCGCAATATTTAACAGCAGAAGAGTTGAGTTTGTTTCATGCTTTAAGAAAGAATTGCTATAAAAATAAGCGACTGGAACAGGAACGAATCAGCAATGACTGGATAAATTTATATTTGACAGTAGAGTCGAAGTTATTAAAAAAATGAGGAAATACAAAAATGAGTTCAGGAAAAGTAAGCCGCGAAATTATTGATCGCATGATGTTGATTGGTTTGGATCGGGTCGCAAAACGAAATGCCTTTGATAGTCATATGATTGAGGATTTATCTCTGGCTTTAACCGAATATGAGAACAATCCTGAATTACGTTGCGCCGTGATTTTTGCACATGGTGATCATTTCACGGCAGGTCTGGACCTGGTTGAATTACAACCCAAAATTCCACAGGGCATTTTTAATTTTGAGGAAAGCCAAATTAATCCCTGGGGTGTTGGTGGGCGGCACAGAACAAAGCCTGTCGTTGTCGCAGTACAAGGGATTTGTTATACCGCTGGGGTGGAGTTGATGCTGAATGCCGATGTGGTGATTGCCAGTGAAAACACGGTATTTGGTCAGCTTGAAGTGCTACGTGGGATTATGCCTTTTGGAGGCGCAACAGTGCGTTTTGTGCAAGCCGCAGGTTGGCAAAAGGCCATGCCGTATTTGTTAACAGGTAAGACCTTTAATAGCAAAACGGCTGATCAACTGAATCTTGTGTCTGAGATTGTTGAAAATGGTAAACAATTGCAACGTGCCATCGAAATTGCCAAAGAAATTTGTATTGCTGCACCGCTTGCTGTACAGGCCTTATTGGCTTCGGCAACCGATGCGGTGACACAGGGACAGACTTTTGCATTCCAGAACATGGACAGTTATCTCAAACCATTATTTGCATCGCAAGATGCACAAGAGGGAGTGCGTGCCATGCTGGAGAGACGTTTGCCACAGTTTAAAGGGCAATAAAAACCAGAATTGACAATTCATGCCATGAGGGAGTATCGGTGAATAATTTTAAATCGGTTTATCTTCGTTCAGGTTTATATTGTGACTGGATTTTTTTGAGGGCATGGAACAGGTAGAAATGTCGTTCCTGAGAAAGCCCTAGACCGAAACGGATGGGTTGAGCCGCATCAATAAAGATTTGCCCTTGCTGTTTGTTGGATGAGTTGGCGACATAATTCTCACGGATTCTGGTCACTTCATGCCATTGGAAAGATTTGGATTTTCCTATTTTTCCAATGCCTGTAAAAACACGTCCTCCTTGACGGTCAATGCTTAGTTCCACTTTGCCGAATGTCATCATGAGGGTCATGAATCCAAAAAATAATGTGCCAAGCAGAAATGGAATCCCAAATAGGCTTTGTAAAAGGCTGAACTGCTGCTTTGCGATTTGAGTACCATAAATACCACCCAATGACCCACCTGACCAAATCAGCATAAATGGCACAAGAAAGAACGCGATTGGACTTCTTAGCGTTGCCCCAAGCCTAATTTCCTGCATATTGTTTTTATACCAGGCCCCTTTAGGAGGCTGGTTCAGGTCAAATGCAAATGCAGGCATGTCGAAATGTTCTGAAACACGAAACAGGTGATTGCATGCCTGGCATTTACCCATATCACTTTGAATATTGATATTGTCGTTTGCCACTTCTGTTTGACAGTTTGGACATTTCATTTTTAAAACTTAACTATTTTAATTTTATGAAATTTTAGTATAACACTGACATTTTACATTCATATTCATTTCTTAAATATTAATGAAATGATGATCTTAAATATTTTAAGGCTATCTAAAAAAATAAAACCGACGATTCGAGTGATGAGGAATCGTCGGTCAAAATCTTAATCTGCATTTTGGCTGCTAACAAAAGCACAGACAAAGATTGGAGAGTCATAATGAAAGGTCACCGAAAACGTTGCGGGTGCCGTGCAATGTCCAATCGGTTGCTGCGACCTAATACCCTATATAACGGTGATAGTTGAGGATTGGTTGACATAAAAATGAAAAAAAAGTGAAAAAAAATTATAATTATTTCTCGAAACCGCTCTAGCTAGGTTTATGTTAATGATTTCATTGCGTTTGTACTATATTTGGTTTTTTATTATTTGTCTGGTTTCAACTTTGATTGCTGGGGTATTGGCAGCAATTCTACCCAATAGTATTGGTGGTGTGCTTACCGCTGTTCCTTATTTAATCGCGATTATTTTTGTCTTATTCAGGTTTTTAAAGCAACAGCGCCGCGCCCCAACTGCGCAGGAAAAGAAATGCCTAGCTTTTGGATTTACCCTGATTTTTTGGGGATATAACATTTGTGGTTTATTACTTGGTTTATTTATGTTTTCGGGTAAAGACCCTGAAATCTGGCAGAATTTCTTACTCTATTTAAAACAGCCACAGTTCCTTATCACGGTGTTAGGCATGTGGTTGGTGATTGCCTTACCCTTATTTTTAATTACTTACTGGTTTTATGGACCACAAGCACAAAGAATGGCAAACAAGATGTTTAATTAGGATAAAAAACTTCACTTGTAATTCATGCCAATTTTGCCAAGACTAGGATGCATATCATTTTATAAAGGTTGTGTGATGCAAAAATTAACTGTCCTGATCACGGGCGCCAGTGGTTTTATCGGTTCCTATCTGTTGCCATTTTTATTGGAAAGGCAATACAAGGTCATTGCGCTCACTCGGCAAAAGAATAAAGTTTCTGATCATCCAGATTTAACTTGGGTAAATGACTTTGAACAGATGAGCTCCCAAAAGATTGATTATGTGATCAATCTAGCTGGAGAAAATATTGGGCAAAAACGCTGGACGGAACAGAGGAAGCAACAACTCATTGAAAGTAGGGTTTCTATGACCCAAAGGTTGTACGAGTGGCTGGAGCAAAAGCAGATTTTCCCACAATGCATTCTTTCAGGTTCAGCGATTGGCTATTACGGCATTGATCCACAAGAACAATGGACAGCCATCTGTGATGAAAACACACCACCGCAAACCATTTTTATGTCTGAGCTTTGTCAGGCATGGGAACAAACTGCACTAAAATTTACCCAGCAAAATACCAAGATTATTCGATTGGGCGTTGTGTTTGGAAATGGAGGGATTTTACCGCAAATGCTGTTACCCATTCGCTTAAATGCGGTAGGCAAGATTGGTTCAGGACGGCAGCCAATTGTCTGGATTCATATTCAGGATGTACTCAATGCAATGGTTTTTCTGCTGCAATCGAACAATAAGCAACAGGTTTATAATCTGGTTGCGCCTGAGCAATCCAATCAGCAAGAATTTGTTCAGGTCGCAGGGCAGGTTTTAAAACGTAGGCCTTTTATTCGAATGCCGAAATGTGTCTTTGAACTGGCTTTGGGGGAGCAATCCCAGTTGATTTTAAATGGTCAGTATGTAAAACCGAAAGCATTGCTGGACCAAGGTTTCCAGTTTCAATATCCCGACCTGAAATCGGCCTTGAGCGAAATTTTAGGAAGAGATTAAATCCTGTTTTTTTAAGCGTTCTGGTGAATAGGCGATTGGCGAAACAAGGGTTTCTTGTCCTAGCATTAACTGGCGCAGTAAACGTGCTGAACCTGCTCCCATACACAGTCCGTTACGGAAATGTCCAAAATTGGCCCATAGGTTTTCTATTTCAGGCATTGCGCCAATATACGGAATGCCATGAGGGGAGCTAGGACGTAACCCAGCCCAGCGTTGCACAATCGGGAACTGTTCCAGCTTAGGCACCATTTCCAGACAGGCTGTTAAAATATCTTGTTGTGTTTGTTCATCCACTGTGGTGCTAAAGCCACAATCTGCCATGCTTGAACCGCAAACAATGTGACCATCCTGACGTGGAATCAGATACATTACCCGATTCATACACATGGTGGGCAACCAGTTTTCAGGCGTTTTAAACAGTAGCATTTGGCCTTGTACAGGATGCACAGAGATTTTTCGTTGAACCTGTTCTGACCAGTGCTGGCTCCATGCGCCACAACTCATCACAACATGATCTGCACTAAAGTTTCTGCCATCTTCGGTGTGTACACCTTGTATCTTTTTATTTTGAATGATCAGTTTTTCAATCGGGCAATGTTCAAAAAAACGCACTGAAGAATGCTGTTTTAAATAGCCAATCAGCGATTGTAATAGACGGGGATTACGTACATTGGAGAGCTGTGGAAAATAAATCGCTTGCTGGAATTGTGCTGAAATATGCGGATTAACCCGTTCAAGTTGCTTGCGATTGAGCAGGTCGCATTGCTGCATCGGTTCATTGAATTGGGCTGCGTAACTTAACCCTATGTCGAAATCTTCTCGGTCAAAAATCAGCATGCCTGTATCGTGGATTTGAAAATCAATGCCTGTGATCGGCAGCAGTTTTTCATTCCACATTTGATACAGCGATTTGCCATATTGCGCGAGTTGGTTGACCTCAGGTGCATATCGCCACGGATACATGGGGGAGAGGATACCGCCACCCGCCCATGAAGCAGCCTGACCCGCTTGATGCTGATCAAAAATATCAACTGAGCAGCCTTGTTCAGCAAGCTCCAGTGCAGTCATTAAGCCACTAATGCCTGCACCAATGATGGCGATATGCATAAAAATCTAAACCAAAGTCATAGTTTAATTTCAGCTTAATTTAAACTATTTTAGAATTACTATTAATGATATGCATGGTGGAGTCTTGCCGAGTTCTCATTATATTTCAGGATAAGCCACTTCGTCTTGCGCTTCACCAAAGCTTTAGTCGCTTTGGCTTGCTCAGGCTGGACTTACTTTGGTTTCGCCCAAATGAGAAGCAACGCTTCGCAAGAAAGGCATCTTGCGCTGCTATAATCGCAGCTCACCACAAAACTCGTTGACTACCATCAGCTTGTTGAATGGGTCGCAGAAACGGCATTCTTTTAGTGTCGTCCTGTCTCGAACAATTGTGGATGACGTTTCCGTGTATCCAGTTTCAACATAAGTTCTTATATTGAACTAGCAATAATTATTTCATCTCTTTCAGTTTACGTGCTGCTTCTTCTGCAAAATACGTCCAGATGCCATCTGCACCTGCACGACGGCAGCACATCAAGGATTCCAGAATCACACTGTCCGATAACCAGCCATTTTGAATTGCGCCCGCAAGCATCGCATATTCACCACTGACTTGATAGATAAAGGTTGGGACACCAAAGGTATCTTTGACTTCACGCACAATATCCAGATATGGCATACCAGGCTTTACAATCACCATGTCCGCACCCTCCTGAATATCAAGGGCGATTTCATGCAGGGCTTCGGCACGGTTGCCTATATCCATCTGGTAGTTATATTTATTGCCCCCTTTGAGGTTGCTGGCTGAACCGACTGCATCACGGAATGGGCCATAAAAGCTGGATGCATATTTGGCTGAATACGCCATGATATTGGTATAAATAAAACCATTTTGCTCAAGTGCCTGACGAATCGCACCAATACGGCCATCCATCATGTCACTTGGTGCGACCACATCCGCGCCTGCTGCGGCATGGCTCAATGCCTGTTTGATCAGGCATTCCACCGTTTCATCATTCAGTACATAGCCTGTATTATCAATAATACCGTCCTGACCATGTGTGGTGTATGGATCAAGTGCGCCATCGGTGATCAGCACCATTTCAGGCAATTCTTTTTTAAGCAGGCGGCAGGTGTTTTGAACCAGACCATCTTCATGCCAGGCCGCTTCCGCCATTAAACTTTTATCTTGTTGTGGGGTTACGGGGAATAGGGCAAGTTTGGATACGCCAAGTTCCAGCAGGCTTTCCGCCTTTTTGAGCAATAAATCGGCAGACAGGCGCTGCACATTTGGCATGCTTGGAATATCCTGGCTTTGTTGTTGGCCTGGTAGTACAAATACTGGATAAATCAAGTGATTAGCTGTGAGTTGTGTTTCGCTGACCATGGCACGGAGCTGGTCATTTTTACGGATACGGCGCATGCGAGTCGCAGGGAAAGCTGGACGATTGAACGTATAAGTCATAACAATCTCGATGTTCAGTATTACACTATAGAAATAATTGGCTCATTTAAGGCATGCTGGGGAGAGCTTGGCAGCCTGAACCAATGAAAGAACCTCGCTATTGTAGCCCCATAATTTTAGATTTGTACAAAATAGTGGGATGTTTATCGTTCCTTTGGATGTTGGCAGCGTATGAATGATGTAAAGAAAAACTGGACGGGTAATATTCAGTTGGGTGTGGAAGTAGATCATGCTGTGGTGTTAAAGCAACTTTGTAAATCCTTTCTCTGTACACGACAAAAATAGATAACTCATTGAAATAATGTCACAATAATTGTTTTCTAACGACGAATACTATGACACATCTCAA
>NZ_DDAH01000040.1:0-10763 GCF_002333245.1 Acinetobacter sp. UBA2063 | reverse complement strand
AAAATTCAAAATATGCGTTTAATTGCTTCTTCGCATCCAAAACATTGCTGTAGGCTTTGAGATACACCTCTTCATATTTAACGCTTCTCCATAACCGTTCAACCATCACATTATCAATCCATGAGCAGTATATCGATGTTTATAACATCATTTGGGGAGCAAAATATCACTTATAGCTGTTGTTCAAATTTCCTGATTCACCTCTCTGCTTAATGTTGCGAATGTAGTGATTTTATCGGAATATGATTTAAAAGATTGTCAGAATGACCGTATTAAAACCTCAATGAAGCAATCTTTTGATGAAAGTTCTTATGCTCAAACATATCATTTAAAAGCCGTGATCATTGAAACAAAGCAGAAAAAAGCAAGACAAGGTTATTTATTAAGATGTAATGCAAATATTACTTTGAATAATAGCGAAACCTTGTCTTTCACTTTCAATTTCTCCAAAAAAAATGATCAGTATTTAATTGAGGGGACACCAAATTATTAAGTTGTGTTGGGAAATAGTCTTTTTCCACACAATTCCCCAACAGCCTGCAACATCAGGTGTTCTGGATTCTCTTTGGACATGCCTTTAATGGCGGCATCAATACGCAACAGTAAATCAGACCAGGTCAGAAATTGACGTGGGTTTAAACGCCGTAACGCTTGTTGATATTGTGAAACTTTAGTATTCCAGATACCAAGCTGTAGGGCATTATGTGGCTGTTCAAACAACTGCATCAATAGGCGCATTTCTTTGCTGAGTGTCCATAAAATCAGGCTGTCAGGCTCGCCAGCCGCAATCAGGTACTGATAAATCTTGACTGACTGCGCCAGGTTGCCAGCCAACAAGGCATCACTCAAGTCATAGGTGGTATAACGGGATTGATCCTGTAAACAGGCATACAGTTGTTCAGTCTGAATTTGCTTAAGATCTGGAAATGTGTCCGCAACCCGCATCAGGCTGTTTTTTGCAGCCAGTAAATTATGTTCATGGTGCTGCATCAGCCATTGCCATGCATCATTATTGAGTTGAATCCCTAGTTTTTCTGCCTCAATACCTAGGATACGTTGCCGATCCTGTGGATAGGTGGCGGTGAGTGCAACCACCACGCCATTGGCTTCCACGGTCTGAAAAAAGGCTGTCTTTAAACTGCTGCTGTCCTGTTTGGGTAAAACTATCAGGAGTAAGTTGTGTTCATTATGCTGAATATAATTTTTAAGCTGTTTTAGACCGTTGGCATCAGGCTTGATATTGCCATGCACTTCAATCGCCAGTTGTTGTGAAAATAATGACAAACTATTCAGCGCATTAAAGACATTTTTCCAGTCATTGACACTACTGATGTCATAACGCTGACGTTCAACTTCATGCTGTTGCCAACTTTTACGAAATGCATCCAGCAGGTTTTGTTCAAGCAGGGGTTCCTGACCGTGCATAATCCATGCACCACGGGCTTCATGGACACGCTTTAGGGCTTGAACATAATCCAGCTTCATAATGACAGCTTAGGGTTGAGCTTTAGGTAAGCGGTTTGCGGCAATTTGACGCGTCAATTGTTGGGCCAAGTCATCAATCACAATACGGTTGAGATAGGCTTCCTGCTGGTTGTCAGTGTTGACGGTTGCCACATCATATTGATAGTTTCGTGAGGCAGTCAAGGTACGTGGTTCAGTCATCTTGCGGCCCTGATGGTCCTCAATCTGAAAAGTCACCGTTAAACGCAGTAGCACCTCTGTCAATTTACCATTCAACAACTGGCGGCGAGGGGTGTAATCCAGAATGCGCAATACATAGGCATCATTGGCATTACTGAGCTGTACACCTGTTGCACTGAGGTAGATACTTAAACGATTTTCAAGCTCATCGGTATTGTCAGGTAGAACCAGGGTGAGTTTATTATAGACCAATGGTATTGCGGCTGGGTTGCTTCCCTTAAGATGAAAACCACAACCGACTAAGCCAGCACTTAGACCCAAAGTTAAAACAATAGCAGCGAGACGTTGCGCTAAGTGCATAAATATCCCTCATAGACAATGAGGGCGTATACAATACGCCCCTACGGTTTAAACGACTAAATTCACCAATTTGTTTGGCACAACAATTTCTTTCTTGGTTGGACCTGTCAGGAATTGCTGAACTTCTGCCAAGGCTTTTGCCTGTGCCAATAAATCTTCTTTGGAAATATCAACAGCAACTTCCAGCTTACCACGAAGCTTGCCATTCACCTGTACAACAATCGTTTGCGTATTGCGGGTCAAGGCTGACTCGTCCACCTGAGGGAATTCAGCCGAGGTTAAATCAATACCAAACTGAGCCAACAAGGTCTGGCTTAAATGTGGTGCAAATGGTGCAAGTAATGTCAGCAATGTTGTGATTGCTTCACGTTCAACTGCAACATCGTGATCATCTTTGGCTTCAAACTTATTGGTGGCATTCAACAATTCCATTAATGCAGCAATAGAAGTATTGAACGCATGACGACGTTCGATGTCATCACCCACTTTCTGAATCGTTTCATGGGTTTTACGGCGTAGATCCTGTGCATCTTTAGAAAGATTTGCGCTATCAATTGCACTCGTCTGATTGCCTTTTTCCAAGAAACCAGTAGTCAAACGCCATACACGTTTTAGGAAGCGGTTGGCACCTTCAACCCCTGCATCTGACCATTCCAAAGACTGGTCAGGTGGGGCAGCAAACATCATAAACACACGGGCGGTATCTGCGCCGTATTGGTCGATGATCGCTTGTGGATCAATACCGTTGTTTTTCGACTTGGACATTTTTTCTTGTCCACCGATAACCACATCCTGACCATCACCTGAGTATTTTGCAGAAAGCACACGGCCTTTTTCATCTTTTTCTAAAATAATGTCGGCAGGGTTGAACCAGGTTTTTTTGCCATTTTCAGCTTCACGGTAGAACGTATCTGCCAAAACCATGCCCTGTGTCAACAAGTTGCTAAATGGTTCGTTGCCCTGAACAACACCCTCATCACGCATCAACTTATGGAAGAAACGTGCATAAAGTAAGTGCAAAATTGCGTGCTCTACACCACCGATATATTGATTCACAGGAAGCCAGCTTTGCGCCGCTTCTGGTTTAACCATTCCGTCAGTAAAGTCTGGAGATGCATAACGCGCATAATACCAAGATGATTCTACAAAGGTATCCAAGGTGTCTGTTTCACGACGCGCATCGCCGCCACAGCTTGGACATTTGGTTTCATAGAATTCAGGCATCCTATTCAATGGGTTACCAGAACCATCTGGAACCACATCGGTCGGTAATACCACGGGCAATTGATCTTCTGGCACTGGCACTTGACCACAGCTGTCGCAGTTAATCATTGGAATTGGGCAACCCCAGTAACGTTGACGAGATACACCCCAGTCACGTAAACGAAATTGAACCTTCGCATTTGCTAAATTTTGAGGTTCTAATTTTGCCAGCAAAGCATCAAACGCGGCTTGAAAATCTAAACCGTCGAACTCACCTGAATTGGTTAGTTTACCGTCTTTAGAACCGTACCATTCTTGCCACTGGGTTGCAGAAAAAGCTGCATCATCTGCGCCTTTGGCATCAATGACTTGCTTGATTGGCAGGTTAAATTTGTTGGCAAATTCAAAGTCGCGCTCGTCATGTGCAGGAACTGCCATTACAGCGCCTGAACCGTATGACATCAACACATAGTTCGCAATCCAAACAGGCAGGTCTTCACCTGTCACTGGATGCTTCACACATAAGCCTGTTGCCATGCCTTTCTTTTCAGCAGTGGCGAGATCAGCCTCTGCCACTGATCCCATACGACATTCTTCAATAAATGCAGCCAATTCAGGATTGCCTGCTTCTAATTGGAGGGCAGCAGCTTTGAGTGCCATAGGGTGTTCTGCTGCAACAGCAACATAAGTTACACCCATTAAGGTATCAGCACGCGTTGTATAAACGGTTAGGCCATCTGCATAAATTTCAGGATTCGCAGAAAGGAAAGTAATTTCCATCCCTGTCGAACGACCGATCCAGTTACGTTGCATGGTCAAAACCTGCTGTGGCCAGCCATCCTGCAAGGTGTCTAGATCATCCAGCAACTCTTGTGCATAGTCGGTGATGCGGAAGTAGTACATTGGGATGTCGCGTTTTTCCACCAATGCACCTGAACGCCAGCCACGGCCATTTTCAACTTGCTCGTTGGCCAACACAGTCTGGTCTACAGGATCCCAGTTCACTGTTGACAGCTTACGATAGATCAGGCCTTTCTTATAAAGCTGAACGAACAACCATTGTTCCCAATGATAGTATTCTGGTGTGCAGGTCGCAAATTCACGATCCCAATCGACAGACAAACCCAATTTTTTTAATTGGTCACGCATGTAGGCGATGTTTTCAAAAGTCCATTTTGCTGGTGCAACTTGATGAGCAATCGCTGCGTTTTCAGCAGGCAAACCAAAGGCATCCCAACCCATTGGCTGTAACACTGTTTCGCCCTTTAAACGGTAAAAACGGCTAATCACATCACCGATGGTGTAGTTGCGCACATGCCCCATATGCAGCTTGCCACTTGGGTAGGGGAACATCGACAGGATATAGCGATGCTTGCCCTCTACAGTGTCGGCAACTTTGAAAACTTTGCGATTGTCCCAGTCTTGTTGAACTTGGGGCTCAATGGCACTTGCTTGATATTCGGCGTCAATGTGAGAAGTCGTCATAGGGATATGCGATACAACAAAAAAGTAAGATTAAGATTGCTGCACAGCATAGCGCAAAACTGAGTGAAATGTCAGTTTTTAGATTGGGATTTTATCTTCAAGGCGGTTACTACCACCTTGATCTATTAAGGCTACTTTATCGGTCTGAATGTGATGGTGCAGATGGTGCCTGAGCAGGAGGTGAGGTTGTTTCAGCCGCTTCAGCCGCCACATTTGCTGCCTGTGATGCATGTTGCGCAGCGTTCTGGGCTTGCTGTGCGGCCTGATTTGCTGTTGTGGCTGGTGCTGGTGTCGCCTGATTTCCACCATAGGTTGAAACTTTATTTAAACGTTTTGCACCTTTAGGCGGAGGTGTGGTGGTGTAGTGGGTCGATCCATTTGCATCGACCCATTTGTAGTACTGTTGCGCATGGTTTTGACTTGAACAAAGCAGCAGTGCTGTTGTGGCAACCGTATATAAGCCCGTTTTTAAATAAGATGGTTTCATGTTTGATCTCCCCAAGAGAATTCTGTCTATATTCGATCAAAGTGTATTCAGGATACAATTTACAATGCATAGTTTTATGTAAAAAGAAAATGAATTTTTGATAAATGGACGTTTCACTAGACTAAACCACTGCTGTGAATAAGCCTAAAAAAACAACAGCTAAAAAATATTATAGAAAAACCTTTCCTTTATTCTTGACTTTGTGTATGAAAGCAACAAAAATGCTTGCTTTAGTTTTATATGCGCTTATTTGATCACCCTTCGAATAAATGTCATGGCTTGCAATGGACATTCTTTCTAGCCGAGAGAATGATTTTTTGAAATATGCTTATCCCAGCATATTTTGATTCGAGATGTAAAAACAGCTTATACGGCTGATGAGTCAGAAAATTTTTCCTATTGCAGCAAAAACGAGTAGAATACGCACACTTAAAAAAGTGCATAAGTTAATGAATGAAACACGGTTTATGTCTCCTATAAACTGTGCAAATACTAGGGTGAATCACGTTGGAACTTTTATCTGGTGGTGAAATGCTCGTTCGTGCCCTTGCGGACGAAGGCGTAGAGCATGTTTTTGGTTATCCAGGCGGCGCAGTTTTACATATCTATGACGCGTTATTTCAACAAGACAGAATCAATCATTACCTCGTACGTCATGAACAAGCTGCTGGCCACATGGCAGATGCTTATTCGCGCGTAACAGGGAAAACAGGTGTTGTTCTTGTGACTTCTGGTCCAGGTGCGACAAATACTGTGACTCCAATCGCAACAGCCTATATGGACTCAATCCCGATGGTGATTTTGTCTGGTCAGGTTGCGACACATTTAATTGGTGAAGATGCATTCCAGGAAACGGATATGGTTGGGATTTCCCGTCCAATTGTAAAACACAGTTTCCAGGTTCGTCATGCCAGCGAAATTCCTGCAATTATCAAGAAAGCATTCTATATCGCGTCTTCTGGCCGTCCAGGCCCAGTGGTTGTTGATATTCCTAAGGATGCCACCAATCCAGCAGAAAAATTTGCCTACGAATATCCTGAAAAAGTGAAGATGCGTTCGTATCAACCGCCTTCACGTGGACATTCAGGTCAAATCCGTAAGGCAATTGATGAACTGATTACCGCTAAACGCCCAATTATCTATACGGGTGGTGGTGTTGTTCAGGGTAATGCTTCTGCATTATTGACTGAACTTGCACATCTATTGGGTTATCCAGTAACCAATACTTTAATGGGCTTAGGTGCTTTCCCTGGCAATGATCCACAGTTTGTCGGTATGTTAGGGATGCATGGTACTTATGAAGCCAATATGACGATGCACAATGCAGACGTGATTTTGGCCATTGGTGCACGTTTCGATGACCGTGTAACCAATAACCCAGCGAAATTCTGTTTGAATGCGAAAGTTATTCATATTGATATTGACCCAGCAACAATTTCGAAGACGATTATGGCGCACATTCCTATCGTTGGTGCGGTTGAGCCAGTTCTTCAAGAAATGTTAGCTCAGCTTAAACAGATGAATGTGTCTAAACCAAATCCTGAAGCAATTGCTGAATGGTGGTCTCAGATTAATGAGTGGCGTAAAGTTCATGGCTTACGCTATGAAGCGGCTCAAAATGGTGAAATGAAACCACAACAAGTGGTGGAAGCGCTTGATCGTGTGACCAATGGTGAAGCGATCATCACATCTGACGTAGGTCAGCACCAAATGTTTGGTGCAAACTACTACAAATACAAACGTCCACGCCAATGGATTAACTCTGGTGGTCTAGGCACCATGGGTGTTGGTTTGCCGTATGCAATGGCAGCGAAGCTTGCATTCCCAGATCAACAAGTCGTGTGTATCACAGGTGAAGCATCAATTCAGATGTGTATCCAGGAATTATCAACATGTAAGCAATATGGCTTAAATGTGAAAATTCTTTGCTTGAATAACCAGGCTTTAGGCATGGTGAAGCAGTGGCAAGACATGAACTATGAAGGGCGTCATTCAAGCTCTTATGTCGATTCTTTACCTGATTTTGCAAAATTGATGGAAGCTTATGGTCACGTAGGTATTCAAATCAATCATGCAGATGAATTGGAATCTAAACTGGCTGAAGCAATGGCAATTAATGATAAATGTGTATTCATTAATGTCATGGTTGATCGTACAGAACATGTTTATCCAATGTTGATTGCAGGTCAGTCGATGAAAGATATGTGGTTAGGTAAAGGGGAGCGCACGGCATGAGACACATTATCTCTGTACTTGTAGAAAATGAAGCAGGCGCGCTTTCTCGTTTGGTCGGTTTATTCTCTCAACGTGGTTACAACATTGAGACTTTAAACGTTGCACCTACTGAAGATGAGACTTTATCTCGTTTGACGCTCACCACTTATGGTGATGATCACAAAATTGAGCAAATCACTAAACAACTGAATAAATTGGTTGAAGTAGTTAAAGTGGTTGATTTGTCAGAAGGTGCACATATTGAGCGCGAGCTTATGTTGATTAAAGTCAAAGCTTTAGGTGCCGCTCGTGCGGAAATTAAGCGTACAGCTGATATTTTCCGTGCTCAAATCGTTGATGTAACACCAACCACTTATACGATTCAAATTGCTGGTACGACTGATAAGATCGATGGTTTTATTGATGCACTTGCTGAAAATACCATTTTAGAAGTTGTACGTTCAGGTGTATCGGGCATCGCTCGTGGTGAAAAAGTTTTAACAGTTTAAATATAGTTCTCCCCCTGAGTGGTATTGCCACGCAAGAGGGGGAGTTAGAGGGGGTTATGTCGACCCCACCCTAACCCTCCCCTTGAAAATGGGAGGGAAGTTAAAGATTCTAATGGAGAAAACAGATGCAAATTTTTTACGATAAAGACTGTGACTTATCAATCATCCAAGGCAAAAAAGTTGCAATCATTGGTTATGGTTCACAAGGTCATGCTCATGCACTTAACTTGAAAGATTCTGGCGTTGACGTAACTGTTGGTTTACGTGCTGGTTCAGCATCTTGGAAAAAAGCTGAAAATTCAGGTCTTAAAGTATCTGAAGTTCCAGCAGCTGTTGCTCAAGCTGACTTAGTGATGATTTTGACTCCAGATGAGTTCCAATCTCAACTTTATCGTGATGTGATTGAGCCAAATATCAAAGAAGGCGCGACTTTAGCATTTGCTCACGGTTTCTCTGTACTTTATAACCAAGTTGTTCCACGTGAAGACTTAGACGTCATCATGGTTGCACCTAAAGCACCTGGTCACACTGTACGTTCTGAATTCCAACGTGGTTCAGGTGTTCCTGATCTTATCGCGATTCACCAAGATGCTTCTGGTAATGCACGTAACGTTGCTCTTTCTTACGCTTCAGGTGTAGGTGGTGGTCGTACAGGTATTATCGAAACTTCTTTCCGTGAAGAAACTGAAACTGACTTATTCGGTGAGCAAGCAGTTCTTTGTGGTGGTGCTGTTGAATTGGTTAAAATGGGCTTCGAAACTTTGGTTGAAGCTGGTTATGCACCAGAAATGGCTTACTTCGAATGCTTACATGAACTTAAGTTAATCGTTGACTTAATGTTCGAAGGCGGTATTGCTGACATGAACTACTCAGTTTCTAACAATGCTGAGTACGGTGAATATGTGACTGGTACTGAAGTAATCAACGAACAGTCTCGTGAAGCAATGCGTAACGCGTTGAAACGTATCCAGTCTGGTGAATATGCGAAAATGTTCATTCAGGAAGGTGCGTTGAACTACCCATCTATGACTGCTCGCCGTCGTCAAAATGCTGCACACGGTATCGAAGTAACAGGTAATAAACTTCGTGCAATGATGCCTTGGATTCAAGCAAACAAAATCGTTGATAAAGAGAAGAACTAAATTTTAGTTTAATCTTTAAAAGCCCTTGTTTGTACAGGGGCTTTTTTATTGGATCATCCTAATGTTGCGCATTGGTGAGGTATAGCTCCAATCTTACGTATTGGTCTTACGAAGTGATGCTTCACATGCTTTTCTATTTCGTTGCTCCTTGCGCAGGATACCCTAATAAGTGTTGAAGCAAACAAAATCGTAGAAAAAGAGAAAGCTCAGTTTTATCTCTGAGTTAAAAGAACCCTCTTGTTGGTAAACGAGGTTTTTAATGCTGCTGATAACAGAGTTATAATAGTATAAAAATTAAAAAAGTTTATATGTGTCTCTGATAAGCATTTTATATCGTGCTTAGTGCACGAGAAAAACAAAAAAACTGCAATCAGACTTAAGTTCATAGGGCAGTTTAAAACAAATAAGAAGTAGCTACTTAAATAAGAAAAACACTTAGCAAAAATAAATTGGTCTTTCGGTGAAAAGTGCAATAAAAAAAGCAAGTCTTTTTATAGGTTTGGAGTAATTATATGTTTTTATTCTATTGATTTATAAAATGAAAAAGACTTGACCTTATGTTATATGATGTTATTGTTAAGGAAAGATTATGACTGCTATTCGTATCTTTTTTTGAGTGTGAAAGATCGTTCTGAGCCTAGGCAATTTGCTCGGCAAATAAAAAAGTCATGGATAATCATGGAATTCCTTTATGGTACACGTTGATTACGATAGTACATTGGTCATCGTTTCCATTCTGGTTGCGGTGGCAACATGCTATGCCGCATTTTCAATGGAAGAGCTGGTTTTCAAGACCGCTTATAAAAAGTTTGAAAAAAGCATTCTGGTTGCGAGTGGCTTAATCCTGGGGTTGGCGATATGGGCAATGCATTTTGTGGGAATGCTAGCGATTCATTTGCCAGAAAGCTATCATTTTGATCTGGGGTTAACGACGCTTTCCTATATGGTGGGTACAATTGCCTCTATTTTTGCGGTGTGGCTGACTTCACGTCCAACCTTGCCTTTGCCTCGCCTGATTCTTGGTGCTGTGTTTATGGGCTTGGGTATAGCGGGTATGCATTATACAGGCATGATGGCTCTGACAGTTGAATATTATCAGATGCATTATGATCCCTTATTGGTTATTTGCTCAGTTTTAATTGCAATCAGTGGGGCTGGTCTAAGTTTCTTCTTTATCTTTAAATATAAGTCAGCAGTCAGGTATCGGATTGGGCTAAAAGCCATTGTTGCGGTGTTAATGGCGCTGAGTATTGTCGGTATGCATTACACAGGTATGGCGGCAACCTATTTTGATGCAAGTATTATTAAGGCCTTGAATGCAGCACAGACAGAGCAAAGTGTATTGTTGTTCACAATCATCTTTATTACCAGTCTGGTGTTTGTCGCAGGTTTTGCTGTTGCGGTTTTAGAATCTAGACTGGAAGAGCGTAATCAACAACTCACTTTTATAAATAAAGAGCTTGAGATTCAGTCTCTGCATGATGCCCTAACCAAGCTGCCTAACCGTATGTATTTAACCGAGTATGCAGAGGTTGTGTTTAGCCATCATCGCTTGCATGAGCAAAAGGCTGCCTTTTTATATATTGACCTGGATGGTTTTAAGTCGGTGAATGATGCTTTTGGGCATCATATTGGGGATCAGTTGTTGGTCCAGATGGCCAATCGTCTACACAATAAGCTAAATCAAAGCCATAAGTTATTCCGTATAGGTGGCGATGA
>NZ_DDAH01000004.1:9390-9565 GCF_002333245.1 Acinetobacter sp. UBA2063 | reverse complement strand
AGGGCTTCCCTGTTTAACTCAATGGCTCAAAGCGTCATGAACAGTCATGATGCCAATTTTTGGTTACAGAAAATCAACCCCTTATGGTCGATGAATCAACCACTTGCCAAAGTCGTAAAAAAACAAATTGTGGCAAAGGATATGGTGAGCCTGATATTGCAATGTAACCGCCATG
>NZ_DDAH01000004.1:1259-9177 GCF_002333245.1 Acinetobacter sp. UBA2063 | reverse complement strand
TATTGCAATGTAACCGCCATGTGCAACGTGGTGTTGCAGGTCAGCATCATCCTGTGACGGTGGAAATTGCAGGTCGTCATTATGAAAGAACCTATAGCCTGATGCAGGTCGATGCAGACCATCTCTGCCTAACGGTGAAAAAAGTTGATCAAGGTCTGGTCAGTTCTTGGTTGGTCGATCAAAGTCAAACAGGTGATATTCTGCGTTTGGGACAGCCTTATGGTGAAATGCAGCAGCAGGTTCAAACACCAAGGCTATTGTTACTTGCAGCAGGTAGTGGCATTACACCAATGCTGAGCTTGATTGAGGCTTTCTGTCAGTCCAGACAGCTTAAAGCCATATTTGTGCAATTGATGTATTGGGTGAAAACGCATGAAGATGCGGCTTATGCTGAGTACCTAAAAGAGGTTGCTGAAAACTTTCCGAATTTTACTTATCAGATTTTTTATACGCAGGAACAGGATCAACGCTTAAACCAGTCTCACGTTAATCAACTTAAATCTTTAAATGAAACCACAGTTTATGCCTGCGGCCCATCAGGCTTTGTGGCAATGGCGGAAACATTGTTTAAGCATGCCGCCTCAATCCAGACCGAAGCTTTTGGTCTAAGCCAGTTTGATATAGATGCAACTGATACGGGTTTTATCAATGTCACATTGACACAATCCAACAAGACCATCGCCATTCCAAAAGGCCAGTCGATTCTAAGCAGTTTGGAACATCAGGGGATCAAGCCAAAGCATGGTTGCCGTATGGGAATCTGTAATAAGTGTGCCTGCACCAAGGCACAAGGTTCGACCAGAAACTTGCTCAATGATTCAGCAAACCACGAGCCAAGCCAGTTACTCAAGATTTGCGTAAATTCAGCTCAATCTGATCTTGTGATTGATCTATAAGCGAGAATGACAATATGAATATGCCTGTAAAATATCAATTTTTTCAAAATCCTAAAAATCGTAATTTAACCGAAGCCGAACTGGCTGCTTTTGCCAGAGAACTGGATCAAATCAAGCAGGAGGTGCTGGACGATTTGGGCGAAAAAGATGCCAAATACATTCGCCGTGTTTATTCATCAGTCCGCTATAGTAGTTTCTTAGGTCGTACCTTGTTGTTTGCTGGATGGTTTCCGCCTGCATGGCTATTGGGTACAGGTTTACTTGGTTTTGCCAAAATCATGGAAAATATGGAATTGGGCCATAATGTCATGCATGGGCAGTATGACTGGATGAATGACCCTAAATTTAATGGTCTAACCTATGAGTGGGACACGGTTGGCACCTCGGATAACTGGCGACAAACCCATAATTATAAGCATCATACTTATACCAATGTTAAGGGAATGGATGATGATGTCGGTTATGGGGTATTTCGTTTATTTCCAGAACAACGTTGGACTAAATTTACTTTAATTCAACCAATTTATATCGTGCCATTTAGCCTGTTGTTTCAATGGGGGGTCGCCATACAGAATCTGGAATTGGGCAGGGTAGTCTATAAGCGTAAAACCATGACAGAGTTTAAGCAGGAGTGGAATCCTGTACAGAAGAAAATCGCCAAGCAACTGTTTAAGGATTATGTGTTTTTTCCATTGATTGCAGGGCCATCAGCCATTCCTGTGTTTACAGGAAATCTGGTCGCCAATGGCATTCGTAATATCTGGACATTCAGCATTATTTTCTGTGGTCACTTTACCAAAGATGCAGAAGTATTCCCAAAAACAGTGCTGCAAGATGAAAGTCGTGGGCATTGGTACATGCGCCAGATTCGTGGTTCATCCAATTTGACTGGCTCGGAAGCATTTCACATTTTGACGGGACATTTGAGTCATCAAATTGAGCACCACTTATTTCCTGATATCCCTGCACGCCGTTATCGCCAAATTGCACCGAAAGTTGAAGCGGTATGTAAAAAATATGGCTTAAATTACAACAATGCCAGCTTTGTCAAACAGTTTGGTGAAGTGGTCGGACGTATTTTTAAATATGCGCTGCCTTTTAAAAAGTGATTAGAGCATAAGGGCGAATTGTGTTCGCCCTTATGCTGAGGTCAGTTCAACGTTCCAATTATTTAAACTGAATCGACCCATTGGCGCTAACCGTGATTTTTGATTCACCCGCCGCCATGTCCTGTGCAGGTGCAGCTTCCGCCATCGCAAATTTTGCCATGCCACCCCGCATCATTGGTTGTGGGAAATAGTTGCTGGTATTTAGGTTTAAACTGACCAGATTATATTGGGTTTTATTCCATGCCTGAGTAATCGCCTGTGCACGTTGCTGGAAGTTTCTAGATGCCTCAATCATCAACTCATTTTCAACTTTCTTGCGCTGTTCATCCGACACGGTGAAATTGATGGATTGGGTCTGGAAGCTTTGCTGCAACTCGCTAATCAACTGGCTTGCCGCCTTAAAGTCCTTACTTTCAAGCTGAATTTCAGCACGGGCACGCCATTCCTTTAACTTGCTGCTGTCATTGTCATAAACAGGGTAGGTACTTTGCGCACCAGTTTCGACCTTGACCTGTGAATATTTACGCGAAATCGCCTGTGCCTGATTCATCAGTTGATTGATTTGATTCGAAAGCTCAGCAGGTTGCTTGTGGCTTTTCTCAATATAGAGAACTGCACGCATTTCGTCATTCGCAACTTGGCGTGCTGCATCTGCTTGGATATTCACAATATTATAGTTCAAGTTTTCAGTCTCATGAGCAAAAAGGCTTGGGCTAAGTGCAGCTCCGATCATTAATGTTGCAAGTGCTAAAGTACGCATAAAAAATTCCTTAAAATTTGGTATTAAACATTTATTTTTACAAGTCTGATATTAGAAACAACGGATGGCGAACTTTTGCATATTTTGTGGTGTCTTTGTAATGGATTAGGGTGGTTTTGCAACAGAAAAATAAATAAAACTGATTAAAAAATAATGTGTTAATTAAAAGTGTTTGACCATTTATCTAAAATACAAACTGCAAATAAAAAAAGCATACTTTCTTTCACTTGTCACATAGTATGATGATAATTCATCATAGTTAATTGAAAGAAACATTTTTTCAATAATATTAGATGAATGTCAGGCATAAAAAGAGTTTATTTTATTTCAAAATTAGGTATCATCTCGCACCTAGTTGAAAGATATAAAACATTTTGTCTGCACTAGATTCTAAAAAGCACCGAGTCAAACGACCGCAAGTCACCAGACTTATTTCTTTTACCCATATCAGAGATGGTAATTCGATATGAGCGTTACTTCCGTAAATCCTGCCGCTAATGCAACCAACGAATATTATCTGACTCGCCAAAGTCAGATGGAATCAAATGTTCGTAGTTATCCACGTAAATTACCGTTAGCGATAGCGAAAGCACAGGGCTGCTGGGTTACAGATGTTGAGGGTACTCAATACCTCGACTGTTTAGCTGGGGCAGGAACATTGGCTTTAGGTCATAATCATCCTGCGGTGATTCAAAGTATTCAAGACACATTGGCAAGCGGTTTGCCATTGCATACTTTAGACTTAACGACTCCTTTAAAAGATGCTTTTACTGAAGCACTTTTGGCTTACTTGCCAGGCGGTAAAGAAGAATATTGCTTACAGTTCTGTGGACCATCTGGTGCAGATGCTACAGAAGCGGCGATTAAACTTGCTAAAACATATACTGGTCGTAGTTCTGTGATCAGTTTTTCAGGTGGATACCACGGTATGACTCATGGTTCACTGTCGATGACAGGTAACTTGAGTGCTAAAAATGCCGTGAATGGTCTTATGCCTGGCGTTCAGTTTATGCCATATCCACATGAATATCGTTGCCCACTTGGTTTAGGTGGTGAAGCGGGTGTTGATGCTTTGACTTACTTCTTTGAAAATTTCATCGAAGACGTTGAAAGTGGTGTAACGAAACCTGCTGCTGTGATTCTTGAAGCAATTCAAGGTGAAGGCGGTGTGGTAACTGCACCTGTTAAGTGGTTACAAAAAATTCGTGAAGTGACTGAAAAGCACAACATCGTTTTAATTTTGGACGAAGTTCAAGCTGGTTTTGCACGTTCAGGTAAAATGTTTGCCTTTGAACATGCAGGTATCGAGCCTGATGTTGTGGTGATGTCAAAAGCTGTAGGTGGTGGTTTACCATTAGCCGTGCTTGGTATTAAGCGTAAGTTTGATGCTTGGCAGCCAGCAGGTCACACGGGTACTTTCCGTGGAAACCAGTTGGCCATGGGTACAGGTTTAATGGTTCTAAAAACTATTTCTGAACAAAACCTAGCTCAAAATGCGCAAGAGCGTGGTGACTTCTTACAAGCTGAATTCAAAAAGTTAGCTCAAGAATTCCCATGTATCGGTAATGTCCGTGGTCGTGGTTTGATGATCGGCGTTGAAATCGTTGATGAGCGTAAACCAGCTGATCATATGGGTTCACTTCCTGCTGATGCACAATTAGCTGCGGCAATTCAAACAGCTTGTTTCAACAATAAACTTTTACTTGAGAAAGGTGGTCGTAACGGTACTGTAATTCGTTTACTTTGCCCACTTATCATCAATCAAGACGAATGTGTTGAAGTGGTTGCACGCTTCAAAAAAGCTGTTGCTGAAGCATTAAAAGCAGTACGAGGCTAATCCATGGTTGATTTTGCAGAACATCGTAAAGCGTTACTCTGCAATGATGCACAATCCATTGCTGACTATCAGTCAGCAATGGGTGAAGCGGTTAAAGCCGTTTCAGCATGGTTGCAAAATGATAAAATGTACACAGGTGGAAGCATTAAAGATTTGCGAGCAGCAATTTCTTTTCATCCATCAAAAGAAGGTTTAGGTGTACAACAATCATTACAACGTATGGTTGAGCTTTTCCTCAACAAAAGTTTAAAAGTACATCATCCACACTCACTTGCACATTTGCATTGCCCAACGATGGTGATGAGCCAAATTGCGGAAGTGTTAATCAATGCAACGAACCAATCTATGGATTCATGGGATCAAAGCCCAGCAGGTTCATTGATGGAAGTTCAGCTTATTGATTGGTTACGTCAAAAAGTGGGCTATGGTGCAGGTCAAGCAGGTGTGTTCACTTCGGGTGGTACACAGTCAAACTTGATGGGTGTATTGCTTGCACGTGACTGGTGTATCTCGAAAAACTGGAAAGACGAAAATGGTAAGCCATGGTCGGTTCAGCGTGATGGTATTCCAGCAGAAGCAATGAAAAATGTCAAAGTCATTTGTTCTGAAAATGCACATTTCTCTGTGCAAAAGAACATGGCAATGATGGGGATGGGCTTCCAGTCTGTTGTCACTGTTCCTGTGAATGAAAACGCACAGATGGATGTTGATGCATTGGAAAAAACCATGGCACATCTTCAGTCTGAAGGCAAAATCGTAGCCTGTGTTGTTGCAACAGCGGGTACAACCGATGCAGGTGCGATTGATCCACTTAAGAAAATCCGTGAAATTACCACGAAATATGATTCATGGATGCATATTGATGCAGCTTGGGGTGGTGCACTGATTCTGTCCAATGACCATCGTGCAATGTTAGATGGAATTGAATTATCAGATTCAATCACGCTTGATTTCCACAAGCATTATTTCCAAAGCATTAGCTGTGGTGCTTTCTTGTTGAAAGACGAAGCAAACTATCGCTTTATGCATTATGAAGCAGAATATTTAAACTCTGCTTATGATGAAGAGCATGGTGTACCTAACCTTGTGTCTAAATCATTACAAACGACACGTCGTTTTGATGCATTGAAATTATGGATGACGGTTGAAGCATTAGGCGAAGAGCTTTATGGTTCAATGATCGATCACGGTGTGAAACTGACACGTGAAGTTGCTGACTATATTAAGGCAACAGCAGGTCTTGAACTACTGGTTGAACCGCAATTTGCTTCTGTGTTGTTCCGTGTGGTGCCAGAAAGTTATCCAACTGATTTTGTTGATAGCTTGAACCAAAACGTTGCAGATGAATTGTTTGCACGTGGCGAAGCGAATATCGGTGTAACAAGAGTGGGCAATGTTCAGTCTTTGAAGATGACCACTTTAAGTCCAGTTGCAACGCTTGAAAACGTTCAAAACTTGCTTGCACTTGTGTTGGCAGAAGCCGATCGTATTAAGGATTCGATTGCAGATGGTACCTATACACCGCCGATTGATTAATCGGGTGTTATGTAGAAAAGAAGATCGCTTAGGCGGTCTTTTTTATATTCGATCTGTAATGAGTTGTTTTTAATCATTTTGCTATAAATCATTAGAAACAAGGTGATTATAAAACTGTAGATAATGAGTTAAAAAATAGCCAATAATGCTCTTGTCTACCTTACAGTTATTAACATCATAAAAGCGTCATAAAGTTGTCACCTAATTGTCATATTATCCACTCAAAATGCAATTAAACAAAGTACAACACTTCATTCAGAGCGTTGTAAATCAAATTGCATCAATGAGAGTAAATCGAATGCGCTTAAATCCACGTCACATCGCAATTGCATTAGCTGTATCTGGGGCAACCGTAGTAACGACTGCAAATGCAGCTCGTGATACGATTCAAATTGCTGGCTCATCCACTGTGTTGCCTTATGCAAGTATCGTTGCAGAAGAGTTTGGTAATACTTTCCCACAATTCAAGGCACCCGTTGTTGGTTCGGGTGGTACTTCAGGTGGTTTAAAGCAATTCTGTCAAGGTGTTGGTGATAATACCATCGATATTGCAAATGCTTCACGTAAAATCAAAGATTCAGAGCTTGCTGCATGTAAAAAAGCAGGCGTAAATCAAGTGCAAGAAATCAAAATTGGTTATGACGGTATTGTATTTGCGTCTAACTCACGAAAGGGTGCTTATAACTTAGATCCAGCACATGTATTTACTGCATTGGCTGCACAGCTTCCTTCAGGTGGTAAATTGGTTCCAAACCCATATACACGATGGAACCAAATTGATGATGACTTACCAAATGAACCGATTACCTTAGTTATTCCAGCAACAAACCATGGTACGCGTGAAGTGTTCCAAGAAAAAATGGTTGAAGCGGGTTGTGAATCATTTGCTTATTTCAAAAATTTAGATAAAGAAGAACAGAAAAAAGCATGTTCAAACTTCCGTAAAGATGGTCGTGTGATTGAAATTGCAGGTGATTACACTGAAACACTAGCTCGTTTAAAAACTTCTCCTAATGCAGTAGGCGTATTTGGTTTAGGTTTCTATGATCAAAACCGCGATAAATTACGTGTTGCAACAGTAAATGGTGTATTACCTTCTGAGAAAACTGTTTTAAGTGGTCAATATCCAGTATCTCGTGCACTTTACTTCTATGTGAAAGGCGAACACTTAAAATCAATCAAAGGTTTAGCTCAGTATCCAGAGTTTTTCCTTAACAAGAAAATTTCTGGTAAAGGTTCTAAACTGGAAAAAGCTGGCCTGATTCCTCTAAGCGATAAAGAACGTGCAACAGTTCTAGCTGATTTCAAAGCGGGTAAAACAGTTAAGTAATATTGTTAAAAGGGAGGCTGGTGCGACTTAGGTTCATCAGCCTTTTTTGTCTAACTAAGTTTTTTCAAATCATGAAAATTGAGAAAACGTGGAGATTACATGAATCTGCTACTTATCGGTGTGTTATTAGCCCTTGTGGCAATTGCATATCAAATTGGGCTGAGTAAAAGCCGTAACCTAGCAGGTAAGGGAAATAACTCAGTAACACTACATTCACGTCCAGTTTATTACGGGGCTTTAGTTGCTTTGTGGTGTGGTATTCCTGCTTTTTTAATTTTGATGATTTGGAACTTGGTTGAACCAAGCGTTTTACAACATATTATTTTTAATAATATTCCTTCATCGATTAGCTCAACTTTAGATGAAGCTGGTCGTGATGTTCTTATTGATCGTGTTAAAGCAATTGCTTCAGGATTCGGGGTAACTGATCAAGCCGCTGCTTATGAAGTT
>NZ_DDAH01000004.1:0-1182 GCF_002333245.1 Acinetobacter sp. UBA2063 | reverse complement strand
TGCTGCACAGCAGTTAGCAAAATTCCAAACGATTGGTTCATTTGCAAAATTTGCAGTAGTGATTAGTGCTGCATTGGCGGGTCTTGTTTGGGCTAAACGTCATGTAAGTCAACAATATCGTGCCCGTAACCAAGTTGAAAAAGCTATCAATGTTGCTTTGATCCTTTGTTCTGGGGTAGCGATTCTTACAACTGTTGGTATCGTTCTTTCAATGCTTAGTGAAGCATTACACTTTTTCAAATTTGTAAGTCCTGTTGATTTCTTCTTCGGAACAGAGTGGAACCCTGGCTTTAGTACCACAGGTAATGCCGAAGGTAGCTACGGTATTCTCCCATTAATTTGGGGGACTTTGATGGTGAGTGGTATAGCACTACTCGTTGCTGTACCTGTGGGCTTGATGATTGCGATTTATTTAGCGGAATACGCTTCCTCTCGCTTACGTTCTTGGGCTAAACCAACAATTGAAGTTCTAGCGGGTATTCCGACGATTGTTTACGGTGTGTTTGCACTCATGGTGATTGGCCCATTCTTTAAGATGGTCGGTGAAAGCATCGGTGTGAACATCAACGCAACAAGTGCATTAACTGCTGGTTTTGTCATGGGAATTATGATCATCCCATTTGTCTCATCTTTATCCGACGACATTATTACGCAAGTTCCTCGTGCCTTACGTGATGGTTCACTGGGCTTAGGGGCAACTAAATCGGAAACGATTCGTCAGGTGGTTTTACCTGCCGCATTACCGGGGATTGTTGGTGCATTTTTATTGGCTGCATCCCGTGCGATTGGCGAGACGATGATCGTGGTACTTGCTGCCGGAAATAGCCCATTACTACACGTTAATCCATTAGAAGCAGTTTCTACCGTTACAGTGACGATTGTGAACCAGCTTACTGGTGATACTGATTTTGCCAGCCCACAAGCACTGGTGGCATTTGCCCTTGGTCTGACGTTGTTTGTCATCACGTTGGGTTTAAACATTATTGCACTGTACATCGTGCGCAAATATCGTGAGCAATACGAATGAGTTCATCAAATACATCTTCTCTGGATCCGAATAGCTTAGATCCACAAGTGGCTGCTGAACAACGTGAACAGCGCAAAAGAAAAATTCAAAGCTCTTTAGCAAAGCGTCATCGCCGTGAAAAAACATTTCGTTTTGCAGGTTTTTCCGCAGTTGTT
>NZ_DDAH01000144.1:4740-5743 GCF_002333245.1 Acinetobacter sp. UBA2063 | reverse complement strand
TTACGGCTATTCGGATAAATTCTGGATATTTAAAAAGCACCTTAAGGCGCTTTTAGTAGAGCTATCATTTATTTACAACAAAAAACAGAAACATTAAACAACAGAATACTATTATTCCAGCCATTGCGCTTGTGAAATTTTGGTTTGAAACCTCTTGCTCCAAGGCTTGCTGGTTTAGTTTGGTGGTCTCATCATTCAATGCATTTGTGAGTGCAATCATTTCATCGGCCATTAGGTTTAAAAAAACCTCTTGATCCTCAATACTAAATTTTTTCACAAATTCAGCCTGCACATCACTCAAGTCATTCGAGGCTTGATACAAGCTAATACCTTGGGTGTTTGCTATGGATTTCATTAGATCACTTCTTGCTTGTACAAGCATTCTAATGTTGCTTCTTGAGAATGGGTAAACTACCTGTATCCCATATAGATCGCCCGCATGCCCCGCATTGTTGAATTCTGAGCTTTCTGGATAGCTATACCATTCTTTTGGTGCAGCACTAGCCTCTTCCGCATGAATTCTCTCAAAATTAGATTTTTCTTCTTCAGAAATCTGCGCGAAAAAGGTATCAAAAATATCAACCACTTCTAGGAATGCTTGATCCTCTGTTAGGCCATTATTAGCCTGAAGTTCTTTTTTAAACTCCAACTGCCTCTTTAAAACCTCCCTTATTTCACTTCTAATTAGTGGCGAGTGAATAGTCACCCCAAAAAGCTCACCTAATATTTTTTGTTCCATATCCCACCCCTTGGTTATCGAGACAAGATACTAATTATTTGGATAAAAAAACACCCTTTTGATTAAAGAGTGTTTTTAATATTGATCTTATATCGCTTATAGTCAGGAATTATGCTGACTTTTTCGCCATATTGTTTTTACGGATTGTAATCATTACCAACTGAACCGCGGCAGGTGTTACGCCAGGAATACGACTGGCCTGTGCCAATGTTTCTGGACGTACGGTTTTCAACTTCTGTGTGATTTCTCGTGACAGACCTGAAA
>NZ_DDAH01000144.1:0-4581 GCF_002333245.1 Acinetobacter sp. UBA2063 | reverse complement strand
AACAACGTCATAGTCAAAGTCAGCAGGAATTTTGGTTTCCTCTAGGCGCTTCATCTGTGCAACATCATCATGCTGACGGTTAATATACCCCTCATACTTCACCGCAATCTCGATCTGTTCACCCACCTGCTCAGACACTTCCGAACCCGTTAACTCTGCAATTTGACTGAAATTGATATTTGGACGTTTCAACAAATCAATCGCACTACATTCTTTACTAAGATCAGCACCCGTCATTTCAACGAATTTTTTACCCATTGGATTATTTGGTGCAGCCCATAGATGCTGCAAACGGGAAGTTTCACGCTCAACCGCTTCCATTTTCTCGCTATAGGCAGCCCAACGCTCATCATCAACCAAGCCAAGCTCACGACCAATTGGGGTTAAACGTTGATCGGCATTATCCTCACGCAACATCAAACGATATTCAGCACGAGAAGTAAACATACGGTACGGTTCTTTAGTTCCCAACGTAATCAGGTCATCCACCAACACGCCCATATAGGCTTGGTCACGTTTCGGTGTCCACTCTTCCTGTTCCCACGCACGGCGTGCAGCATTCAGACCAGCAAGCAGACCTTGTGCGCCTGCTTCCTCATATCCTGTTGTACCATTAATCTGACCAGCAAAATACAGGTTTTGAATAGCTTTAGTTTCAAGCGTGAACTTCAATGCCTGTGGATTGAAGTAGTCATATTCAATCGCATAGCCAGGACGCAAAATGTGCGCATTTTCCATACCACGAATTGAACGAACCAAGTTGAACTGAACATCAAACGGCAATGAAGTCGAAATACCATTTGGATAAAGCTCATGGGTATCCAAACCTTCAGGTTCCAGAAATACCTGATGTGAGTCTTTATCAGCAAAACGATGAATCTTATCTTCAATTGATGGGCAATAACGTGGGCCAACACCCTCAATCACACCTGTATACATCGGTGAACGGTCCAGACCACCACGAATAATATCATGGGTTTTTTCACTGGTGTGGGTGATATAGCAATTGACCTGTTCAGGGTGCATCGACACATCACCCATAAATGACATCACTGGCGATGGGAAATCACCTGGTTGAGGTGTCATGACCGAAAAATCAACGCTGCGAGCATCAATACGGGGCGGTGTCCCTGTTTTTAGGCGACCCACTGGAAGTTTAAGTTCACGTAGGCGATGTGCCAAGGCAATCGATGGAGGATCGCCCGCACGGCCACCACTTGAGTTTTGCAAACCAATATGGATCACGCCACCTAGGAATGTTCCCGTTGTAAGCACTACCGTTTTGGTATCAAAACGGATGCCCATCTGTGTCACGACACCTTTTACGCTATCTCCCTCAACAATCAGGTCATCCGCCGCTTGCTGGAAAATATCAAGGTTTGCCTGATTTTCCAGCGTATGACGAATTGCAGCCTTATAACGAACACGGTCAGCCTGTGCACGTGTTGCACGTACAGCCGCACCCTTGCGCGAATTCAGAATACGGAACTGAATACCACCTTTATCTGCCGCAAGCGCCATTGCGCCACCAAGCGCATCAATCTCACGAACAAGATGTGATTTACCAATACCACCAATCGCTGGATTACAGCTCATCTGCCCCAAAGTTTCAATATTATGCGTCAACAATAAGGTTTGTCGTCCCATACGCGCCGCAGCCAGTGCCGCTTCCGTACCAGCGTGACCGCCACCAATCACGATAACGTCGTAAACTTTAGGATAGTGCATAGTGGTAAATGTGTATTCAAAAAATGACAGAGTATTATACAGGATTTTTCATATTAAGTTGACAAAAACTGTCGATATTCTTGCCGCTTGCAAGAATTAGATATCGCTGTTGAATACACAAAAAGAAACGTTATGTTGCATTTTCATCCCACTTTTAACACATCGCCCCATAATTATTAACTTGATCACCACTGTTTTATTTGATGAATTTCTTATTCTAAAACATGCATAACAAATACTTAGGACAATGATATGAACACGAAACTTATACTTTCATCACTGATTTGTGGTCTGTGTTTTACCGTTGCAGCCCAGGCAAATGCCAAAACCACTCAAGACCCACAAACACAGAAGTATCAACAGGTATGTAAAGGTAAAAAACAGGGTGATGCCGTTTCATTTGCCTATAAAGGTGTTGTTTTCAACGGTGTTTGTGAAAATAATGATGCGGGCAAACTAGCTTTCCAGCCACCTGCTCCGCCAGCAGGCACAATGCCTGAAACCCAGAGCCGCATGTCGCAAACCCAGTCTGAGCCACGTCCCGTCAGTGCGCCTATGCGTATGGATGTTCCTCCAATGCAACCAGCGCCGCCTATTTCAGAGTCAGATGTTGAACAGACCACCCCTTAATTTAAAGCACTAGACTAAAGGATACCTACTGCAGGTATCCTTTAATGAGCTAAAAATATAAAAAACACAATAAAACAAATAGAATTGGCCACAACATATTTCATCTTAAAATTGTAATCTGTTTATTTTATAATCCCTTTAACGGTTTTGAATCCATTACAATAACTGCAAATACATTAATTTAGGTTTTCCTGTGAACTGGCTACAAATTCATATTACCGTTGATCAACATCAAGTTGAACTTAGCGAAACCCTGTTACTTTCTCTGGGAGCGGTCAGCGTAACGCTGGATGATGCCGAAGATCAGGCATTGCTTGAGCCTTTACCAGGAGAAACCCCTCTCTGGAATAAAGTCATTGTAACGGGTATTTATCAACAGGAAGAAGATGATCCAATTGATGTTGATACCTTGGAGGCTTTTCTCAGGGCCCAACTTCCAGATGTGCCAATGCGCCATGAATATCTAGAAAATCAGGTCTGGGAACGTGCCTGGATGGATTACTACGAACCAATTCAGATTGGTGAGAAATACTGGATTGTGCCTGAATGGCTGGAACCACCTGAAGCGGATGCCACTAACATTAAGCTAGACCCAGGTTTAGCGTTTGGTACAGGCAACCACGCCAGTACCTTTTTATGCTTACAGTGGTTGGGCAAAACCGATGTAAAAGATAAAGTTGTAATCGACTATGGCTGTGGCTCAGGCATTTTAGGGGTTGCTGCATTGCTACTGGGTGCAAAAAAGGTTTATGCAACCGATATTGATCCTCAGGCGGTGTTAGCCACCAAACAAAATGCAGAACTCAATGGTGTGCTGGAACGTCTTTATGTGGGCTTGCCAGAAGAGTTCGATCAGGAATTTAAACCACAACAGGCAGACGTCCTGGTTGCGAATATTCTGGCTGCACCGCTCATGGCACTGGCGCCTGAATTCGCAACTTTGCTTAAAAATGAGGGTGAGTTCGCACTTGCTGGTGTAATCGAAGAGCAAGTTGCTGATGTTTCTAGTGTTTACTCTGAGTTTTTTGATATATTAGAGATCGAAAAGCGTGAAGAAAACTGGTGCCGCATTTCTGGAAAACGTAAAACAACAATTTGAGAATATTGTTACTCATGAGTGAAAAACAAACCCGCTGCCCTAAGTGTTCAACCGCGTACAAAGTGACCCTTTCACAACTCAGTGTTGCACAGGGTATGGTTTGTTGTCCAAAATGCGTGATTAACTTTAACGCACTGACAAATTTACTGGAATCCGAGACAAGCGAAGTTGTGCCGACACCCAATAGCCGCTCACTATTTTCGTCGATTCAGCCAGACAGTTCATTTGCAGAAAAGCAAATGCAGATTTTAAGTATTTTTGACCAGAAAATTGAAAACTCCAATATTGATCTGCTCACCTATCTTAATAACCTAAATTATTTCAATACAGAGCCAGTGAGCGCCTTGCCTAATTTGAATTTGTCTGAAGATGTTTTACTTAATAATCATGATGATCACAGTACCAAACAACATGGGTGGCTTTATTACACACTCTGGGGAATTGGCAATATCGCGCTGATTGTGGTGTTTGCGTTCCAGATTTTATGGTTCAACCCAAAATTGATGCACGATAGCCCTGCCTTAAACAAAATGTTTAACTATGTCTGCGGCATGCTGACCTGCAAAACCCAAAATGACCAATATAAATATCTCAGTTTTGAAAAGGTTAAACTTAAACAAACCAGCAAGAATGAAACCCAGTTCTCAGGGGTGCTGATCAACCGCAACGAGAACAGTATATTACTCCCTTCCATCAAGGTGGTTCTGAAAGACCAGGGAGAAGTGACAACAGACATTACACTCAAGCCACAGGATTATCTGGTTGACAGTTTAAAAACCATTCAACGCATCCCATCAAATAGCCCTTTTAAGTTTGAATTTAGCATTCCAAAAAGTAAAAATAGCTTCGATGACTATAGTTTAGAAATTGTACAGCCCTAAACGCATAAAAAAATGACAAAAAAATAAAAAAAAGTGCAGTTAATTTGCTCACTTTTTCGCTGACAGTGGTATGATACGCGCCACGAATGCTTTAACCTACATACTCCTCGTTATTTATAGACAATAAAATCGTTAAACAAACTGTGCTTTTATCTGCTAAGCGCACTGTTGGTTTTTTTGTTTTTAAAAATAGGCTGTAACAAATATTTAACCATTGTTCCGCTTATTTTTTACACAAATCGA